>JANXWM010000532.1 GCA_025351145.1 Chitinophagaceae bacterium | reverse complement strand
CCTGTATGCATTTTCTGCCATGATAATACCATTATCCACTATCACCCCAATAGCCAGCGCAATACCCGTTAACGACATAATATTTGACGATAACCCAAAGGCATTTAATAAAATAAAACTGATTGCGATGGTGATAGGGATTTGTATAATAATGCTCAAAGCACTACGCCAGTGAAAAAGAAAGACAATAACAATAATACACACCACACTTATTTCTTCTATCAGTTTACTTTTTATATTATCAATGGCGGCTTCTATCAAACTGCTTCTGTCGTAATCAATTTTAAAACTTACACCTTCCGGTAACCCTTTTTGTACATCGCCCATTTTCTTTTTTATATCAGTAATCACCCTGTCTGCATTTTCGCCGTAGCGCATCACCACAATGCCACCTACAACTTCTCCTTCGCCATTATTATCAAAAATACCTAAGCGCAAATCGCCGCCCATTTGCACGGTGCCGATATCTTTTACCCTTACCGGCACCCCGTTATAATTACCCACGGCAATACTTTCCAGGTCGTCTTTATTCTTTATATAACCCAGGCCACGCACTATATAAGCCATATCGCTCATTTCAAATTTTCTGCCGCCTACATCATTATTATTGGCCTTTACCTTGTTCATTACATCCATCATAGAAATGTTGTAGAACTGCAGTTTTACAGGGTCTATTACCAATTGATATTGTTTTTCAAATCCCCCGTACGAAGCAACTTCAGCCACACCCGGTACTGTTTGCAAAGCAAATTTTATATACCAATCCTGCAATGCACGTTGCTCACCCAAATCCATTTGCGGGGCATCGAGATGATACCAGAAAATATGGCCTACGCCGGTGCCATCGGGGCCCAGCGTTGGGGTAATACCCTGTGGCAGCAGGCGTTGTGCATAGTTTAATCTTTCCAGTACACGGGTTCTTGCCCAATAGGTATCTACGCCATCTTCAAAAATCACGTACACAAAACTCATCCCGAACATGGAAGATGCACGTATGTTTTTTACTTTGGGTATGCCCTGCAGGTTACTTACCAGCGGATAGGTAACCTGGTCTTCAATAATTTGCGGGCTGCGGCCCATCCATTCTGTAAATACGATTACCTGGTTTTCTGAAAGATCAGGAATAGCATCTATCGGGTTTTTCTGAACTGCGTAAATGCCCCACGCAAACAGGCCTGCTGCCAGTAACAGTACCACAAGCCTGTTGCGTAAGGCCAGTTCAATAATTTTTTGAACCATATTTGTTGGTTTATACTTTTTATTAATGCTTCTTCATACTATCACGTGCCATAGGCATGGAATCATGGTTCATGTTCATCATGGTATCTTTCATTTTTATGAGTACCATTCCGCATTTGGGGCAATGGCCGGGTGTATCTGAAATTATTTCAGGATGCATCTTGCAGGTATATTTTACACCGGATATTAACATAACATCATTTGTTGCTGTGTCTTTTGTTACTGTATTCTCCGAAGAATTGCTGCCACTGCAGGCTGTCAATGCTGTTACTAAAAAAGCTGCGAGAACGATAGTTGTTTTTTTCATTTATTACTCTTTTTGATATGCTTTTAAAAATTGAATGTTATTGGTTATTTCGTAGTGCTTTTAAAAATCCAGTTGAGCTTATACATCTTATGAAAATCATCATAATTGATCAGTTCTTTATCTTCCTTAAAATTTGTATCAAGGGCATCATGAAACATGTGATTTTCGGGAAATGCTTTTTTCAAATTCATTTTGGTAAGCTCCTGTAAAACATTGGAGCCCGGTACTACAAAAAAATATTTTGGGGCATATTTCTCAGCTTCCTTTGGTGAATGGGACGGGTGCGCAAATTTGTAAATCTTAATCGTTTCACCGGAATTTAATATGGTATAACCTTTGTCTTTTGTTGCTTTCTGTGTAGTAACAATTTCATTTTTTTGAGCAACGGCAGTTTGGAAATTAATCACGAGCAGACCTGCTGCCAGTGTTAAAAGGACACTTAACTTTTTCATTTTGATGATTTTTATAGTTATAAATAAGAGATGTTTTATACAATAAGAAATCAGGATTAGTCCAATCATATTCAATTGTTGAAAGGATTGCGACGCAAGGGACGATGCTATGAAAAACCAATGCTGGTATCATAACAATTAAAATTAATTTCTAAATGGTATTGTACCTGGCAATATGATATATGCAGGTATTAAACGGAAGCTTAATTGAGAGCTCCGTTATGGGGAGGGATATTAAATGCGAAAAACCCTGTTGAGAATATAAACAGGAGTGGTTATTAAAGGGGGTGCATTAATACTGTTTGATATAAGAGCCTGTTGTTTTTCAAAAGCGGTTATATCAAGTACCGGGAATTCGGTATGAAGAATAAGAAAATATTTTGCAGGAGAGGAAACAGCTTCGGCGTATAGATGTACATCTTTTATTTTAAGGTATTGATGAGTGGTTTTGCAACAGCCATCTTCCTTAACTTCTTTTTTAGAAGTTTTATTTTCTGAACCGTTTAGTGAGAGCGTTACTGACTTTAACTTGCTGCAACAATAAAACTGGCTTATTGCTACCCCGACTGTGGACAGCATATAAACAACAGTTAATAATACAAGTGCAAGTTTTTTCATTTTATGAAGAATTCTGGTGCGAAGCTACATAGAATTTCTGCATATAATATGAGCAAGATCAAAACACAGGATGATTACAATCAGGATTTGAATTTTTAACCAACCTTTAAAGGTTGTTATCTATATTTTCTAAATCTTTTGTTCAATACCAAGCTTCTTAATTTTAAATATTTGTACAACCAGAAAAATAATTATACCCCATACACCAACAATAATTGAATAAGCAATACCAAGCAGCCATACAGGCGTTTTGTAACGGGTTCCCCATAATGACCTGCTGTTGTATGCATCATTATTATCCTTAAGAGGTGTTCCCCATTTACAGTTTTTTTCAACGAGGAGGTTGCCATACAAATCATTGTCTTCTGTTCGTGCAAGCAGTATTAAATTGCCTTTTATATCGCCGGGCAAGCTGTCTCTTTTAAACTCACCAACTACCTGCCCTGTTGAATCTGTGGTATAAGATTCGGTTTCGCTTATGGGCAAATCGCCCAATAATCTTTTTACCATAATTTTTACTTCCACATCTTTTACAGGTATCCATTCATTGCCATTTTTTTCCAATGCAGTTACCCTGATACTCCTTGCACCATCTTCATTTAAAGTATCTAAAACCAGTCTTGCTTTTTTAATAGTAAGTTCTCCGGATAATGCTGCTGTTTTTCCATCAGGTTCCGAAGTTGCTTTAAATGTAAATGCTGAAGATGAATCCCATATTGATTTAAATGAAGCCGGAATAATAATTTTCCCTTCTCCATTTTCATTGGTAACAACTTTGCCAAGCAATGATGCACCTGATTCTTCATTGAGATAAACCGATACAGGAATACCTTTTACTGGTAAAAATTTGCGTTCCTTTTTTGTTTTGGTTTTCACCATCACATAAGGAACCTGCTGATCGGAAACGTAATATTTTAAATCGAGTAAAACTGTTGACACGGTAGAGTCCTGGGCAAAGGAAATTACTTTTATACCCAATATTAAAATAACAGATAAAATAACAATACGGAGTTTATATTGAAGCTGTTTCATGTTGTTCATTTATAGTTTCCTGTATAGGGATGATGGGGAATATCCTGGCAAAAAAGTAATGATGAGTAATGCACCAGCCAAAGAACCTAATGCGATTGCCCACTCCTGCCAGGTGGGGAAATAATGTTTGAAACTCTCCGGCACATCAGTCATTGGCAGAAACGGATGAAGCAAAGTTGGCGTTACAATAAGATATCTTTTAAACCATGCACCTACTACAACCAGCACACCTGCTATAAATGCCGGCAAAGGCTTTCTACCACGCTTAAAAAGAAGAATAAAAATAGGTACAAGCATACCTGTAAAAATGGCAAACCAGAATAATGGCGCATAGGTTCCGGCAAACAAATCCGTAAGATGTGCTTCTTCTGAATTTTTCATTTTAAATGCCGGAATTAAATATTCATTCACATTAAAGTACAAATAAAGCAATGCCAGCAATACCACAATGCGGCCCATTTTATCAAAATGCAATTCGGTAATATACCTTTCAAGTGCATAAGCTTTCCTGAAAACATACATGGCTACTATTACCGCACCTGCCCCAACCAGAAAGGCACCTGAAATAAAGTATGCACCAAAATTTGTGCTGTCCCAGCCCGGCCTGTAAGTAGTAGCGAATAGCCAGGAAGTAACGGTGTGTATACAAAATGCAACAGGAATAATGGTAACGCAAAGTATATTCACCGCACGTTTGTTCAGTTTTTCCTGCAGCCTTGTCCCCTTCCAGAAAGAGCCCAGAAAACTGTAAAATTTGCCGAAACTTTTTACTGATAAATCTTTTCTCTTAATAAGGATTTTTAAATCGGGAAGCAATGGAAAGAATAAAAGCAAAAGACTTATAAAAAGATAGGTGGTTATCACAATTACATCCCACATAATAGGCGACTGGAGCCTGCCATACATAAACAGGTTAAGCAATCTTTCGGGCCGCCCCATATCAACAACAATAATTAACGATGCAAAAACAATTGCAGATACGGCAATGATCTCGGCGATCCTCGTTAGCGGTGTACTCCATTTTACATTAGCGAGCCTGAACACTGCCGTTATTAAGGACCCAACTAAGCTTATCGCTACAAAAAACACAAAGTTGGAAATGTATATCCCCCACGAAACATAATCTCTCATGGCAGTAACCCCCAATCCATTTTTCAATTGCAGGAAATAGGCATAAGCGCCCACAATACAGAATGCAACTAAAACACCAGTCCAGATCATTCCGCGTTTGCCAAATTTTTGAGGAACAAGGTTGTTGGTTATTATATCGGCTGTTAAAGGAGTTAAATTTTTCACGTTGGGTTATTTAAAATTATTTTTTTCTGTAGTATCTTTTTCCAATCCTGACTCAAAAGGAAAATTCCGGTTTACCGGTGGCAGATAATAAACCCTTGGCCTGGTGCCTAAATCTTCCATTAAACGGTAGCCAGCTTTATCTTTTACCAATTCACTAAACCGGAATGTCTCTGCTCCATTGGTTACAGAATCTTCGTTCATATCGCCAAAGAAAAAAACACCGTTGGGGCAGGCAGATACACAATGCGGCAGCTCACCTTTTCTTGCCATATCCGGGCAAAAATCGCACTTGCTTACAGTGCCAATTTTTTGCGGCATACTGGTTTCGCAGGAATAAGGTTTTTCAGCAATCTCTTTTTCAAGCACAGGTTCATTCCAGTTAAAAACCCTGGTAGAGTAAGGACATGCAGCCATACAAAAACGGCAGCCTATACAACGGTCACTATCAATTAATACAATACCATCTTCGCGTTTAAACGTGGCATCTACGGGGCAAACTTTTACACAAGGTGGCTGGTCGCAATGCATGCAGGTAGTAGGTTCCCAATACGGAGCCGTATGTTCTGCTTCCTGCATAGCATGTACTTTTATCCAGTTTTGCCCGGGGTTTAAATGGTGTGCATGATTGCACGATGCCTTACATGCCTGCACATTTTTGCAGCGTGCAAGGTCAATCACCATTACAAATTTTTTCCCTGCTATGCCTATTCTTTCTTCGCTGCTGGTTACAGTGGGCATATCCGGTACAGGCTTTAAAAACGCTTTATCCACTTCAATAACCTCACCATCTACTGATAACAATTTTACCATTTCGCCGGAAGCTTTTATAGCATCATCACCGGGGCTGAAGGGGTTATTGGAAGAGCATCCGGCTGCTACGCCTGCAAGTAAAGCTGTGGCTAAAAAATCCCTTCTCGAAGTGTCATTATTTTTCATTGCTGGTATGTTTATCTGTAAGGGTAAAAGGTTATTTCTTCACCCACGTTTTAAGGTCCTCATCTGTAATTTTTTTACTTTTGGCTGTAAGCATCGCCTTATCAATTTCTACCAGCCTGCCATCCTGCGTAAGCATTTTTACAGTATCTTTCTTTTTATCTTTCTGCGCCTCTTTTGGCAACCAAAATTTTAAAGCGGTTAAAGAAGCAACCATAGCGGCACACCCTAAAACAAACTTCTTTCTTGATGATATTTTATTTTCTTCTTTCATAAAATTGGCTGGTATTTTTTACTGTTGGCCACATGTGAAACTGAATATATAATGACCATAAAAAGCCAGCCCTGCCCAGAGCTGGCTGAAAGGTTATTGTTATTATACGGAAAGATTTTTTTTGAACCCGGCAGTTGTATAAATGGCATCGTCTCTTGCGTCGCACTCTTGTACGTTCCGAACTTTAATGAACAGCGAACAATGAACATTGAACAACAAAGAAACCCTTTGCCTCTTCGCCTTGTTGCCTTTCTTACTGTAGTACAAGGGTGCGACGCAAGGAACGATCCCCAAAGATTTGCTGCCCGGTACAAAAAAGAATTACAAGGATTTATTTTTTAAACGTTCTTACATAATCTATAATGCTCCAGATGTCTTCCTGGTCTGGTATCTTCTTTTTAAAGCTTGGCATATCATCCCTGCCTTCGGATGTTTTGTAAAAAAGAGCTCCGTCAGATTGGTTTTGAACAACAGCTTTTGTCATGTCTTCGGGCTGGGTTTTTAACTCGGCAGATTTTGTACCATCGCCCATCCCGGTTTTACCGTGGCAGCTCTGGCAATGCTTTACCCACAAGTCTTTTCCTGCTTTAATTGATGCTGCATTTGATGCAACAGGGTTGGCCATTTTGGCATTTTTATCCGGCACGGGCCAGGGTTTGCTTTGCTGAAAAACTTTAAATCCGGCACCCATAATACCGATAGCGATTACAGAAAAAACGAAAAATAATTTAGTCTTCATAATGCAATGTTTTGTGTTGTTTATAAAAGCTTTGGTTATACGGGAATAATTTTGATGCAAGCTACCCAGCATAACTTTTTTTAAACATGATTGGCATCAATCAGAAAAATGATTTCAATCATGTTTAAAAATGCTAAAATCAAAAGCTGCAGAACTGTGTTTATTTTTTTTGTACCAGGCTTATGCACATGAGTGATGCTTTACTTGCGTCGCACTCTTGTACCTACCGTGTGTACACATCTTTTGCAATGTTCTTTTTATTCGAAAACATGCAGAATGAATTTCAAAACTGTGGGCAAAGCCCCTTTTGGGGCTACCTGTTTATAGAAAAAAAGACCGATTTGGAGTTTTGGCTCCATCGGAGCCTCCTAAAATATATAAAAGAGGAAGCACCTACGGAGCTTGGATGGATATTTTTATTTGTTGTTCTATAAACAGGATGCTCCTAACGGAGCAAATTATATTTAAAAAGATGTGTACACACGGTAGCTCTTGTACGGTTGGATTATATATTGGGTTTTACCGAAGCGGATATACAGATTAGGTAGCTAAATTAGGTTTGCCGCCAGGCGGCAATGCCTACGGAAGCGCAGTGCAGACAACAACAGCAGCAGGAGATTCGCTTTAATCTACGCTTCAATTTTGCGTATCGGGCAATAACAAATTCAGTGATAATTTCAAAGTTGGTGAGGCGGCCAACATTGGTGAAGCGGCCAGCAATAGCGGGTTAAGCGGCTAATCAAACAACCCCTTGCTCACGGCTTTATCTTCATTGCGCTGAGATTTTTTAAAGGTTTGATTTTCGGCAGCACCGGGCAGTTGTGGTTGTTTGCCCTGCAGTAAATCTTCTATGGTAATAATCTGTATTTTATCCTGCGGAAATTCAATGCCGTTTATTTTAATATGCCCTGCATCTTTTGCAGTCTTTGTCATTTCTCTCGTTACGTTTTCTGCAAAGCAGGCAAATATGCCTACGGCTGCTTTTTGAGTGTTAATCACATGCACAAACTCCCTTAAATTTTTTACGGTTAGTTTGCCGCTTTTGGTTTCTATTAAAGCAAACTGTTTATTGTTTTTATCGAAGTTGAAAGTGAGGTAGCCATCGTAGCCGCCATCGGCTACTTTCTTTTCATTTACTACTCCGCTTAGCAAAACTTCTATCACCCAATCCTGAAAGCCGATGCGGCCACCTTCTGTTTCCTGTGCAAGCATTTTGGCGCTGCCAATATCTTTTGGCAAACCGTGCATTTTTATATTGTGTTTTATACCCTGCCCGTAAGTTTCTGTAAGGCGTTTTATAAT
>JANXWM010000503.1 GCA_025351145.1 Chitinophagaceae bacterium | reverse complement strand
CTTTAAAATGCAGGCAGGCCTGAATAACTTTAACCTCACTCCACGAAAATGGATTGAGACAACTAATGCAATTGGCTTAGTTTCAAAATCCGGCAGATATGGAGGAGGCACCTATGCCCATCGTGATATTGCATTCGAATTTGGAAGCTGGTTGAGTGCCGAATTTAAACTCTACCTCATCAAAGAATTTCAGCGCCTGAAAGATGAAGAAAACTCAAGCAAGAAATTAGAATGGAACCTGCAAAGAACTTTATCCAAAATAAACTACCGCATACATACAGATGCCATTAAAGAAGAACTGATACCGCCAACTATTACCAAACGGCAAAGCAGTACCATTTATGCAAATGAAGCTGATGTACTCAACATGGCATTGTTTGGGCAAACAGCCGCCACATGGCGCACAAATAATAAAACCAAAGAGGCAAATATAAGAGACCAGGCAACATTGGAACAATTGGTAGTATTAACCAATTTAGAAAGTATTAATGCCGTGTTGATACGGCAAGCCTTGCCACAACCCCAGCGCTTACAAAAGCTAAACGAAATTGCCATAAGCCAGATGAAGTCGTTGTTGAATTATTCTGGGATAAAGAAGTTGAAGTAAAGGAACTATTATATGGATGGATTAGGGATGGACTTTGAGCGAAGCGAAGATTGATGGTAACAACAAGACCCAGTGGAAACAGATTTCTATTTTTGAAAAATACTTGCAAGTTTTTTTAAAACACGAAATTGCCATTCTGTAATATTAAATGATGACAGTGAAGTATTTATAGATGTTCTGTCAGATAATTTATATCCGTATTCACCGAGATGCTTTTTGCATTCAATGTTTTTCCAATCGATGAATTTTTCTTTTTTTGAAATAATGAAATTTTGATATAACAGAACACTTCCATTTGTGATTCTAAAAGGTCCAACATATAAGTGGGAATGCAGGAGACGATTTAAATAATTTAGGAAAAGCAAGTCGAAAATTGTATCGTTAACGAATTCTATTAGTTCTTGATAATAAGGTCTAAAAGGATCAATAACGTACAATGATAAACCACTTATGCCAATATGGTGAGTGTAGCCATGTTCACCATTTTCAAAGTCAAGAAATTTAAAATAATAAGTAGTGTTGCTCAAGGAGTTTGGAGCGTTAAAATTATCCTTAATTTCTATTGATGCAATATCAGATAGGTTAATTTTAAAAGTATTGATTTCGAAATATTTGGTCGTTATGTTAATCTTGAATTCTTGTATATTGCTTTCCCCAAACTTGCCAATAACGGGTGGTTGATAAAAATTAAACATGGATTCATTTACCTCTTCTAATTCTTCGGGTTTAATTATTTCCGTTTTTGTTTCTTCTTTCTTTTTATTGTTGATTAATTTCAAGTAGCTCTTTCTAAGCGATGCTTTGAGAATTTCTTTGGGCTCGTTGTTAATAGAAAACGATTGGAATTCTTGAATAATTACATCTAATATCAAGCTTAGGTTCTGTTTTATTAAATCCTTGTTTTCAATTGCGCGGAAATTTCTAGTAATCAAAAAATCGAATAATACAAAGGCAGGAATATCATTCTGTGTAATTATTTTAATTTTAGAAATGTCTTCTTGCTCAATTAAGTCTGAAATTATTACGCTTAGTTGAGAAACCCGTAATTCGAAGATATGATCAAAAGCCTCTGTAGCCGTATAACATAATTCTTTTAATCTTATATATTCACTGCATAATACTCTTGTGGTTTCACCAGGCGATCCACTGTCATAAGTTAAAAGATTTTTTAATTGATATTGTGCGTAGTCTTCCAATGAATGAGTTTAGCAATTGTAAATTTAGCTATAAACATAATTTAAATCAACCTTATTAGCTTCTTTATATTTCATGCTATCAAAATGCTTCTTTATATATAGTTTCAACACTTAGTTCGTGTTCCAGATCTTTTGTATTCTAAAAATGCCCCGATGCGTGTCCCCACGCATCGGAAACATATTCTTATACTCAACATCCTTTTGCAATATCTTCATTAAGAGTAATGATGATTGTGTTTTTCTCATGTTGCACAGTTATAGCTTGGCCGCAGTTGAAACCAATATCATGTAACCATTTGCCACATAATCTTATCTCCGGTAGCATAATCATTTTGTATGATGGTCTCAAAAAACACTTTCTGTAAATCTTCAATTGTGTGTTCACAGGGTTTTGATGATTATCTTCATTTGTCATTTGCTGTTTTGTGGTAGCATGCAATGCTGTAGTTTGTTTTGCTTTCATTTTTTTAATTTTTGTTTCTATAAAGCAAATACAAACTCAACTGTCCCTTACTCTTCATGGTATTCCCCTGCACTTAGTAACCTTCGATAAATAAAAATATCCCCGCTATCTGTATGTCTATAACTACGGATATAAATGAAATGCCAGTCTATGGCTGGAGTGCTAACCCAAATTATATTTTTATGTTTTGCCAAGAGACCCTGATCCGCCGCGGCGGACAGGGTGACGACGTACATTCCTTCGCTTCAATCTTCGCTTCAATAAAAGCTGAATAGAAAATTAAAAAGTACAAGAGTGCGATGCAACGAAGATGCTCAAAGAACAAAGGCTGGGTACATAATAATTAATACATTAATCCAAAACCAGTTCGCAGAAATCTTAACTTCGCATCATGTATGCTCTTACGTTCGGCGGAAAAGAAATGATTGAATACAGCAATGTCAGCGATCCTCAATTGCTGCAGCCAACGGATGCTATTGTGAAAATAACAATGGCTGGCATTTGTGGCAGCGACCTGCATGTATATCATGGAAGAGAAACAGGTCTTGATCACGGAACAGTGATGGGGCATGAGTTTACCGGCATTGTGGAAGAAGCAGGAAGGGATGTAAGGAAATTTAAAAAAGGAACAAGGGTGCTGAGCCCTTTTACTACTTCCTGCGGCGAATGTTTTTATTGCCGCATTGGTCTTACCTGCCGTTGTGAAAAGGGAAATTTATTTGGATGGGTGGAGAAAGGTCATGGCCTGCATGGAGCACAATCGCAATACATACGTGTGCCGATGGCCGACAGCACGCTGCTGCCATTAAGCAATGACCTCAGTGAAAGAAAAGGATTGTTACTGGGCGATGTTTTTTCTACCGGTTATTTCTGTGCAGACAATGCCGGGATAAAACCATCTTCTGTTTATGCCGTGATTGGCTGCGGACCTGTGGGACTAATGACCGTGATTGCGGCAAAGCATTTGGGCGCTTCCACATTATTTGCAATTGATACCATACCCGAACGGTTAGCTATGGCCAAAAATTTCGGTGCTGTTCCGTTGAATGCAACGCTTGTAAATGTGAAAGAAGAAATTCTAAATAATACGCATGGCCGCGGTGCCGATGGTGTAATGGAAGTGGTGGGCAGTTCTGCAACATTGAAGCTTGCGATTGATCTTCTGCGCCCCGGCGGAACGATATCATCGGTGGGTGTGCATACGGCAAAACATTTTTCTTTTTCTCCCGGCGAAGCCTATGATAAAAATCTTATTTACAAAAGCGGTCGTTGCCCTGCACACTATTATGCAGAGAAACTGTTACGGACAGAAGTGCCGCAACGCTACGCTATAGAAGATATCATTACGCATCAATTCTCTTTGCAGCAGGGTGCCAAAGCCTATGAAGTGTTTGATAAAAAACTCGACAACTGTATTAAAGCGGTATTGATGACTTCGTGAATTAAACAGTTTCTGTATACCCCGCTGTTCGTAGTGTTTCATAAAAAACCTCGCCGCTGTTTGTATGTTAATGACGACGGATATAAATGAAAAGCCAGTCTGTGACTGGTGTTCTAATCAAAATTATATTCCTGAATTTTGCTTTTGCTGATGCCGTCATGCTGTCCGCCGCGGCGGACAGCATGACGGTTACATTTCTACGCTTCCATCTACGCTGAGATAAAAGCTGAATATATAATCCAACCGTACAAGAGTGCGACGCAAGTAAAGCTCAATAGCATTCCTTCAGCGGGGTTCATAAAATTTCTTTGTATGCTTAATGCTGTACAACTTAATTTTATTCTTCAGCTTACATTAAAACATAACACAGCATGCCAGGCGATACACTCAACCTCAATACAAAAGCGAAACCACAAAACACGTACGATGCCATTGTTGTGGGCAGCGGCATTACCGGCGGATGGGCCGCCAAAGAACTTTGTGAAAAAGGTTTAAAAGTTTTGTTGCTGGAACGTGGCCGCAACGTGGAGCATATAAAAGATTACCCCACCGCCACAAAAAATCCATGGGATTTTGAGCACCGCTTTAGCTTAAGCAAGGCAGATAAGGAACGCTGCTATGTGCAAAGCCGCCACTACTCTTACCGCGAAGACAACAAACATTTTTACATTAACGATAAAGAAAATCCATACGACGAAACCAAGCGGTTCGACTGGATTCGCGGCGACATTGTTGGTGGCCGTTCACTGCTTTGGGCAAGGGCCTGCTACCGCTGGAGCGATCTTGATTTTGAAGCCAACCTTAAAGATGGTCATGGTGTGGATTGGCCCATACGTTATAAAGATATTGCGCCCTGGTACGATCGTGTAGAATCGTTCATTGGTGTAAGTGGTTCCAAAGAAAATATACCCCAATTACCCGATGGCATTTTTCAGCCGCCATTCGAAATGAACTGCGTGGAAAAATCTTTTAAGCAAAAGATAGAATCTGTTTATAACGATAGAAAAGTGATCATTGGCCGCACCGCCAATCTTACCCAACCTGTAAAAGGCAGGAGCCAGTGCCAGGCAAGGGATCTTTGTCACAGAGGTTGCCCGTTTGGCGCATATTTTAGTACCAATGCCAGTACCATTCCTGCGGCTTATGCAACCGGCAATCTTACAGTAAGGCCGCACAGTTTGGTAAATAAAATAATCTACAACGAGCAAAAACAAAGAGCCACCGGCGTAGAAATTCTTGATACCGAAACCAAACAAACAGAGGAGTTTTATGCAAAGATTATTTTCTTAAATGCGGCAACAGTAGCTACTGCATTCATTTTATTAAACTCTACATCCAACCGCTTTCCTAACGGGCTTGGCAATGGCAGCGACCAGGTGGGCCGCAACCTGATGGATCATCACAAAGGGCTTTCTATTTCTGCAGGTGTAGAGGGTTTTGAAGACAGTTATTACTATGGCCGCAGGCCCAACCCCATTTACATTCCGCGCTTTAATAACATAACAGATCTGTCGCCTGATTATTTGCGGGGTTATCATTTTGCAGGCGGTGCATACCGCGGCCGTCAGCAGCACGATGCGCCCATAGGTGGGCAGCTTAAAGACGCACTTAGCGAGCCCGGCAAATGGTCGGTGAGCCTCTATGCATTTGGCGAGTGCCTGCCTTATGCAGAGAACCGCATTACGCTTAACCACGATAAAAAAGATCCCCGGGGCAGACCTACCATTACCGTTGACTGCGAATTTAAAGACAATGAAAAAGCCATGCACAAAGACATTGCCGCTACCGGCCAGCAAATGCTGCAGGCCACGGGTTATAAA
>JANXWM010000610.1 GCA_025351145.1 Chitinophagaceae bacterium | reverse complement strand
GGTTCATAAAAAAAAGCCGCACTGTTAATGCGGCTTTTTTATTTATCGATTTTTTAGTGTTATACTATTTCCCACACCTCTCTGCCATGCAGTAATTTATCTAAGTTGCCGCGGCCTTTTGTGGCAATCGTTTCTTCTATCTGCATGCGCATCACATCTTCGTAACAAGCTCTTTCTGTTTGATAAAACACACCAAACGGTCTTGGATAATGGCCTTCTGCTTTTGGGTTATCGAACATGCGTATCAACAGTTGCGCTTTATTAATATCTGTTTCATCGTGTATCCAAAGGTTATCGGTACTTGCGCCATTTTCAAGATCAACAATTACAGGTTTAAATCCATCGAGTTTGATGCCTTTGTTTTGAGTTGATCCAAAAATCAATGGTTTACCCTGCTCTAGAAATAAAGCCTCGTTTGGCTTTGAACTCTTTTCTGTAAACACTTCAAATGCGCCGTCGTTAAAAATGTTGCAGTTCTGGTATATCTCCAGGAACGATGATCCTTTGTGCTGGTTACTGCGGGTAAGCATTGCCTGCAGGTGTTTTGGGTCTCGGTCCATGGTGCGGGCAATAAAGGTTGCCTCTGCGCCCATTGCCAAAGCAAGCGGATTAAAAGGGTGATCTATACTTCCAAATGGTGTGCTCTTGGTTACTTTATGCTCTTCGGATGTTGGTGAATATTGCCCTTTGGTTAAACCATAAATCTGGTTATTGAAAAGCAAAATATTTACATCAAAATTCCTGCGCAGCAAATGAATAGTATGGTTGCCGCCAATACTCAAACCATCGCCATCGCCGGTAACAATCCAAACACTTAGTTCTGGCCTTGCAGCTTTTAAACCACTTGCCACAGCAGTTGCACGGCCATGAATAGAGTGCATGCCATACACATCCATATAATAAGGAAAGCGGCTGCTGCAGCCAATTCCGCTGATGATGACAATGTTTTCCCTCGGTACGCCAATCGTTGGCATTATTTTTTGAACCTGGGCAAGAATAGAATAATCGCCGCAGCCGGGGCACCAGCGCACTTCCTGATCGGTTACAAAATCTTTGGCAGTAAGAATTGGGGCACCGTTAGTTAATGTACTCATAGTATTTGTGTTCTTTGCAAATGTAAGTATTTACACAACTTTTCTTTAAACAGAAGTGTTCAATTCTTCCCAATATTCTGCTGCTCTTCTTGTGTGCGGAATAACGATGGTGCCGCCCACAATATTGGCAACAGCAAATATTTCGTACATCTCATCAGTGGTTACGCCAAGTTCATAAGATTTGCCCAAATGGTATTTAATGCAATCATCGCAGCGCAGCACCATGCTGGCAACAAGGCCAAGCATCTCTTTTGTTTTTTTATTCAGTGCGCCATCCTCGTAAGTATTGGTATCAAGGTTCCATAAACGTTTCATTACAAGGTTGTTCTTGCTCAGTATTACTTTGTTCATGCGTTCGCGGTAATCGTTGAATTCGTTTACTAAATCTGCCATAAAAAAAATTTAAGCAAATGTAAGCAGCGCAGTATAATGCAGTCTTTCGAATGGTGTAATTGTTTTTTGAACCAGGCAGAAGTATTTTATAGCATCGCCTGTTGCGTCGCACTCTTGTACGTTCTGATATATAATGAACAATTCAAATGCAGTGCTGCTGCTGATTTTACTGAAAGTGATTTATCTGTTAACCGGGGTGATGGAATTGCAGAAAGTAACTTTTAATGCAGCAGGTTACACCGGGCTGAACAGATAACAGAACCCTGAAGAGTGCGACGCAAGAGGTGCATAATAGTAGTAATGCGGCCGGGAACACAATTTTTTATCTTTTCTTCCGGGACAAGAAATAAAGTAATTAAACAGCAAACAACTTTAAATTATAACTGAGAATCTTCGTAGGTTTTAATTTTATTGTACAATGTTTTACGGTCTATCTTAAGCACATCTGCAGCCTTGGATTTATTGTTATTCACCTCTTTCAGTACCTTTATGATAGTATCGTATTCGGCTTTGGAAGCTGCGTCTTTAAGGCCTGGTTCTTTTGTTTTTGCAAGCTGGTTAATGGAGGTTTGATCCGTTAAAAAAAGGGGGTGTACAATTTCATCGGGCAATGATTTAATGGAAATATTTCCTTTGCTGGTAAGCAGTACGGCCCTGCGCATTACATTTCTAAACTCCCTTAAATTACCCGGCCATTGATAGCGGATAAAAGCATCCATAACTTCGTCATCAATTCCTGTAAGTTCTTTACCAAGCTCGGAATTTGTTTTACTAAGAAAAAAACCGGCGAATAAAGGAATATCTTCTTTTCTGTTTCTAAGCGATGGAAGGTTGATAGAAAATTCATTAAAACGATGATATAAATCTTCCCTGAACCTGCCTTTCTGGTATGCCTGCTGCAGGTTCTCATTGGATGCGATGATGATGCGCACATCAACATCTGTCTCTTTCGTTCCGCCTACTTTTTTAAATTTCCGTTCCTGTATAACCCTTAGCAATGCTGCCTGAATTTCTACCGATAAATTGGCTACCTCATCTAAAAATAAAGTTCCGCCATTCGCTAATTCAAAGTGGCCGGTTTTATCTGTTAGTGCGCCAGTGAACGCACCTTTTACGTGACCAAACAATTCGCTTGTGGCAAGTTCTTTTGAAAGTGTACCACAATCCATGGCAATAAAAGGCTCGTGCCTTCTGTTGCTGGTATCGTGAATTGTTCTGGCAATTACTTCTTTGCCGGTTCCACTTTCGCCATAAAGGATGATGCTGTAATTCGTTGGTGCTACAATGGATATTTGCTGGTATAATTCTTTGGTGGAAGGAGATTCTCCTGTTAAAAAATCCCCCGAAACAGTGAGGCTTGTTTTAGTTTGGTTTGGGGCACTGCTATTTTTTAATTCACCCTCACCTGTTGAATTAACGGATGAAGGCGTTGCTAAGGCTTTATTAAGAACATTCAATACCTCATCCGGAATTAAAGGTTTGGTAATATAATCATAAGCCCCAAGCTTAATAATATCTACTGCTGTTTTAATATCACTGTAACCGGTAATGATTAAAACAATTGCAGCCGGATTAGCCTTTCTTATTTCAATTAATACGTCTTTTCCCTCCATATCACCTAAACGGTAATCGGATATTACTATATCAAAATTACCTTCCTTAAACTTGGCTATACCCTTACTGCCAGTATGTGCCGTGTCTGTTTCGTAGCCATTCTTTGTAAGAAAACGGCCAAGAAGTAAACACATGTCTACATCATCGTCAATAATCAAAATTTTCTTCTTCATAAATTGCAAACATGTGTGGAATGTAATGCTAAGGTACACTTAGTTTAATCATCCTTAAAGTTTGTGTAATTACAGTTTTCCCGAAAGCCTCAAAATCATTTTGATTTAAAGGGATATTTGGGTTACAAAAAAAATACAGGCTTGCCCTAAGTATTAACAACTTATCACAAACCTGCTTTTTAAAATCCCCGTTTTAAAAACCCAAACCACCCTAAAAAAATTTTAAAATTTATCTCCAGTAACCGGTTGACCAATAAGATCCATGCCTGCCTTTTTCCCAACGCCCCGGCATCTATGTACGACCATCTGTCAAATATAATTTTCTTCATTCTGATCTGTTTACAGAATATAATTTAAAAATACCAGCCCGGGTAAAGGTGTTTTACTTTAGCAACGGCCGTAAATAATATCAATTCAAAATTGTTATTAAAAGCTGGCGAAAGAAGATAAGGAAAATACCCTGCCAAGATTGTCATATCTATATTGTACTTGCCAAATTCTGCAAAAGGATATTAATGCAGTTTTACCTCATTTTTTAGTGTCAAAAAATCAGCAATGTGTAGAATTAGCGAAACACGGAGTTTAATTTTTCATTAGAACTATGTAAGGAAAAAATAGATTTCAACTGCAAAAGAAGTATAAATACTTTTTTATGGAAAATATTGCTTCATTTTTGCTGCTACTTAGCGAATGAATATCATTGAGTTGTACAAAATGAAGTCAGAATTGGAAATAGATACTGTTAAGTTCAGGGGTGTTAAGGTTCTTATTGTGGAAGATGACC
>JANXWM010000445.1 GCA_025351145.1 Chitinophagaceae bacterium | reverse complement strand
AGCATTAGCGATTATTGAAAAATTTAAAAAGAATGGAATAAATATTTATGCTGCTGGGATGATAACCATGAAAACTGAGCAGGATATTGACAGGGCGTTTGACTATGCAAAAAATATTGGAGTAGGTATGATTATAGCATCGCCGGATATTTCTTTACTCAAGTATTTAGAACAAAAAGTTGTGGAGAGTAATATAAAGATTGCAATACATAATGGCGGTCCGGAAGACAAATGGTATCCTACGCCAAAGGCTGTGTACGATAACATAAAAAGTTACGATAAAAGAATAGGAATATGCTTAGATATTGGTCACACTCAAAGAGCAGGAATTAATCCAATAGAAGCTTACAGTCAATATACTGATAGGGTGATAGATATTCATATAAAAGATGTGGATGCTCCCCAAGCGGATGCTAATGAAGTAGAATTGGGGAGAGGAATCATTGATATTCCGGCATTGGTGAGTGTATTATACAAACAGAAGTATACAGGAAGATGCAGTATTGAATATCAAAAGAACCTGGATGAGCCACTTGAAGGTATTGCTGAAAGTGTGGGGTATTTCAAGGGAGTTTGTAAAGCATTGAAACCTTTTGAAAAAGTATAAAGATTTAAAAAAGTCAACCATTTTTAAAAATTAAATATTTACTGTAATGAAAAAATTGCTCACTCTTAATTTTCTGCCAGTTAACAGAGACCTGGCTCTGCTCCTTTTGCGTATATTAGTTGGCTTTAGTTTATTTTACAAACATGGTATTGAAAAACTTACAGGTTTCTCCAACATGCAAACACATTTTCCCGACCCTTTGCATATTGGTGTAACACCAAGTTTAATGTTTGCATCGTTAACTGATGGAATTTGTTCTTTGTTAATCATTTTTGGTATTGCTACCAGACCGGCAGCTTTGCTTATTGTGACTAATTTGACAGTAGTTTTTATTTTATTACACGGCGGCTCTTTTACAGAAAGCCATGCCGAACTGGTATATGTTTATCTTGGTTCTTTTCTATGTATTTTGTTTGCAGGGGCGGGAAAATACAGTTTAGATAACAGGCTGCTTAAAACATCATAAAAAACTATGCAAACCGCCATACCATATATGCATTTTCGAGGAGGAAGTTCAAAAGGGCTTTTCTTTAAAGCAACTGATTTACCTGATGATGAAGCGGTAAGAAATACAATTATTCTTGCAGCTATGGAAGGCTATGGTCAAGGCGATCCACGACAAATTGATGGTTTAGGTGGAGCTACTTCTTTAACCAGTAAAGTGGCTATTATAAGTTTATCAGATAAGGAAGATGCAGATATAGATTATCTTTTTTTACAGGTGGTAATTGGAAAAGGAAAAATATCCACCGCACAAACTTGTGGTAATATTTTAGCAGCCGTTGTTCCCTTTGCTGTAGAAAGTGGTATGCTGAAAGCAAACAGCCCAACCACTTCTGCCAAAGTGAATATGGTAAATACTGGGGGAATATGTGAAGTGACTATTGAAACCCCTGAGGGTAAGGTGAACTATGCCGGCAATGCAACAGTGGATGGCGTTCCGGGAACTGCTGCTCCCATTGTTTGCAATTACCTCGACACGGCAGGGGCTACCTGTGGCGCTTTGTTACCAACAGGAAATGTAAAAGATATTGTAGATGGCATTGAAGTTACTTGTATTGATAACGGAATGCCTGAGATAATAATAAAGGCAAGTGATTTGGGTGTTACAGGATATGAAATGCCTGCTGAATTGGATGCAAACGAAGCATTAAAAAATAAATTGGAAAGCATCCGCTTACAAATTGGGCCAAAGATGAATTTAGGTAATGTAAAAGAAAAGACGGTTCCTAAAATGTGTATCATATCGCCTCCGCTTAATGGCGGCGCAATCAATACCCGAACGTTTATACCTCATGTTTGCCATGAAGCAATTGGCGTTTTAGGTGCCGTTTCAACTGCTACTGCATGTGTGCTGAAGGGATCGGTGATGGATGGAATTGCAGTCGATATTAACCAAAATAACTTTTCTATCGAACATCCAACTGGAGAATTTACTATTCATTTTGATACAACAAATAGAAACGGTAATATTATTATCAATAAAGCTGGTGTTATACGCACTGCAAGATTATTGAGTAAAGGAGAGGTTTTTATTCCTGGTGATATTTAAAATAGTTTGTAATGCTTTTAAAGCTTTAGTAATATATGTTTAATGATGGCAAATAAGTAAACAGGATAGTTTCAGGACGAGTCAATTAGCTAACGCCACCAAGTCAGGCACATTTGCAAGGCACACAAAGCCGACACGCAAAAGAGCCTGCCTTGTACCAACACACAGGCAACACGCTCTCGCCCTGATTCGTGTCACCACGAAACAGTTCTTCTAAATCTACGCATCGGTAAAAGCTCAATATATAATCCGAACGTACAAGAGTGCGACGCAAGGGAAGCTTCACAGCATTCCCTCTGCCTGGCTCAAAAAATATTTCTATGCTTTAAAAATGGCTCAGGTTTTTTCTGCTTCTTTCTTTTTTTGTGCGGCGTACTCGGAGGGAACAATGTTGAACTCGGCTTTGAAATATTTGGTGAAATATTTTGGGTTATTAAAGCCTGACTCGTATGCTATTTCGGCAATGGTGAGGCTGCTCTTTTCGAGTAACTGCGCCGCATGTTTTAAGCGTATGGAACGGATGAACTCGATGGGCGTTTTACCGGTGAGCGTAAATATTTTTTTGTAAACAGATACGCGGCTCATGTACAGTTCGCGGCTAAGTTCTTCTACCGAAAATGCTGTGTTTGAAAGGTTTTTTTCTACAATTTCAAGTGCCTGCTGTATCAGTTTTTCGCTGGGCGACTCTACCGCTACTTCGGTTGTTTTTACTTCTACCTGTTTGGTAAATACTTTCTTAAGCGATGCCTGACCGGCTAAAATATTTTTGATGCGCGACAGCATGATCTCGAAACTGAAAGGCTTTGTTATATAATCCGATGCGCCTGTTTCGAGGCCTTTTACCTGCTGGTCTTCGCTCATTAATGCGGTTAATAAAATAACAGGGATCTGTGCTGTGCGGGCATCCTGCTTAATTTTTTTACAGAGATCTATGCCGTTCATAACGGGCATACTGATGTCGCTTACCACAAGGTCGGGGTGGTGCGACAATACTTTTTGCCAGCCGTCTTTGCCATTGACCGCTTCGGTGATCGTGAAAAACTCGCGAAGGTTATCCTTAAGGTAAAACCTGAAATCTTCGTTGTCTTCTACAATAAGTACAACCGGCTTTTTATTTTTTAATGTATCCCCGTTAACGGTAGCAGGCTGCAGGGTTACTGTACCACTATCACCGGAAAAATTATCATCTGCACCCTCACTATCCATTTGAATTTCATCTGCGTGATTTTCTGCAGTTGTTGCCGCTGTTTCAGTAAAGGGCAGCAGCACGGTAAAGCAACTGCCGTTATCTACCTGGCTTTCTACCGAAATAAAACCATCGTGCAGTTTTACAAATTCTTTTGTAATGGCCAACCCAATACCGCTGCCCTGGTTTACCATAGTGCCGGGAATATCGCTCTGGAAGAAACGTTCGAATATTTTTTCCTGTTTTTCAGGTGGTATGCCAATGCCGTTATCGGTTATTTTGATCTCGATCAATGTTTCGCCGGCCTTTTTATAGCTATTAAGTTCTACGCTTACTTTGCCATTTTCTGAAGTGAATTTAAAAGCGTTTGAAAGCAGGTTAAAAAGGATGCGCTCAATTTTATCGTGATCGAATTTTGTGTATAGTTCGTCAACAGATGAATGGTAAGCGAACTCAATATTTTTATTGCCGGCAAGGTCTGTAAAAGTGTAAGAAATTTCTTTGATGAATTTAGCTATATCGCCGTTTGAAGGATGGAGCTTAAGTTCCTGCACTTCCATCTTCCTGAAATCGAGTAACTGGTTTACCAGGTTGAGCAGCCTTCTTGCATTGCGGTGAATGAGCTGAAACTGGTTTTTTTTATCCGGTTCGGAGGTTGTGCGGATGATCTTGTCTAAAGGTGTAAGTATAAGGGAAAGCGGTGTTCTAAACTCGTGGCTTACATTGGTGAAGAAGCGGATCTTCATCATATCAAGTTCGTGCATGCGGTTGGCTTCTTTGCGTTCCTGCTCCAGCGCAAAACGCATTTGCGCCCTTTGGATAATCATGAACCTGGCAAAATATAATATGGCCCCAACCAACAGAAAATAAAGTAAATAAGCAAGCGGCGTTTTCCAGAAAGGCGGCAGGATAGTGATCTTTAAGGAAATACCTTTCTCGTTCCACACATCATCATCATTGGAGGCTTTTACTATAAAAGTATATTCGCCGGGATCAAGGTTTGTATAGGTTGCTTTTCTTGTTCTGCCATCGGTGGTAGACCATTCTTTATTAAAGTTTTCGAGTATGTACGCATACTTGTTCTTTTCTGTATTGGCAAAACTGAGTGCAGCAAATTCAATGGAGAAAATATTTTCATCGTAGTTGAGCGTTATAGTGCTGGTTTGCGAAATGGCACCGGGTAAAATAATATGACCATTCACTTTTTCACCCACATTTACACTGCGGTTAAACAATTGAAAATCTGTAAATGCAAGCGGGGGAATATTTTTATTGGTACTTATGTTTTCAGGATCAAAAATATTAAACCCACTGGCACCGCCAAATACCAGTTCGCCGGACCTTGTTTTAAGCGAAGCATTTTCGTTGAACTCTTTTCCCTGCAGGCCATCGGATTCATCATAATTTTTGCACTTTATATTAAAGCCTGTATGCTGGTTGCCCTGTACCGTTATTCTTGAAATTCCATTGGCCGTACTTACCCATATATTTTGTTTATTATCTTCCAGTATGTTAAGGATATTATTGTCCGGCAAACCATCTTCTGTTCTAAATGACTGAAACGTTTTTTTAAGGGTATCAAATACATTAAGCCCGTCTCTGGTACCCACCCACATACTACCATTGCTGTCTTTAAGAAGGTCTATTATGTTATTATTGCTGAGTTTATTATCTGCATTTGAATAATGAATGAATTTGCCGGTTTTCTTTTCCAATACATCAATGCCATAGGAAGTGCCTATCCATAAATTGTTCTGTGTATCTTCTGCAAATGCAGGGATGTAATTGGAATAGACAGAATTAGGTTCGCCCGATTTATGGTGATAGAAAATATTATGTTCCCGGTCCAGCATATCCAATCCACCATCAAGTGTACCAATCCATAAATGCTTATCAACATCTTCATAAATTTCCCAAACCTTATCATCTGCAATAGAAGCGGGGTTTGTATCGCTGTGCCTGTAGTGTATAAATGTTTTTCCATCGTAGCGGTCCAGGCCGCCATAGTAAGTGCCAATCCATAAATTCTGGTCATGGTCTATATAAAGGCTTACAATTACATCGTTACTTAAACTGTTGGTATTGCCGGGATCGTGCGTAACCTTTTTAAAAGTATTTGTTTTCCTGTCAAAATAATTTAAGCCGCCGCCATTTGTACCAATCCATATATTACCAATAGCATCTTCTGCAAATACATTGATGTCATCGTAACCAAGGCTGGCGGTATTGGATGGCTGGTGCCTGTACAGTGGAAATTTAATAAGGCTTTTACGATAATAACTTACGCCTTTTTTATAAGTACCCAGCCATACAATACCCAGGTTGTCTTTATAAATACTGTTAATACTGTTCTGGGCAAGGGTTTTGTCATCATCGGGTTTATTTATTAAAATTTCCGTTTCATAATTCTTTTTATCAAGAAGGTTTGCGCCGCCGTGGTCTGTTCCTATCCATATCAAACCGTTATCATCCTGTACTATACCCTTTACAATATCATTGCTCAGTCTGCCCTCTTTTGTGTCTTTTGCAAAATGCTTCAATGTATTGGTGGCAGGCTGGTAATAATAAACACCCGGCAAAGTTCCTGTGGCATATAACCATAGTTCATCCTGTGCATCTATGTACATGTTATAAAGCAGGCTGTCATTGGTTGTTTCCTTTGCAAAAGCATTGGTTCGTAAGGTTACCTTATTTTGTAAAGCATCCACTTTTTCAAGCATGCCATTCTGGTGAATGATCCATAAATTATTCTTCGAATCGGCTTTTACATCTGTTATCCGGTTTGCATCTATTGAAGTGCTGTTATTTTTATCGTGTTTTAAAACAAACGGTTTACCTGTTGCAGCATACCTGTATATACCAGAATCAGGATATACAAACCAAAAATCTTTACCCGATTTTATAATACTGCCAAGGTTATAACCCGGCAGCGAATGCTTATTTAAAAATGCTGTGGTCAACCGGTCAAACTGCTCCGTTGCAGGGTCGTAAATATTGGCACCTTCCCTTGTTTGTATCCACAATTTTCCTTCCGGGCCTTCTTCTATTTTGGCGATATAATCATCATTAAGTGAGGCGGTATCTTTTATACTGTGCCTGAATATTTTAAACATATATCCGTCGTAGCGGTTAAGACCGCTCATGGTACCAAACCACATATAACCTTTGGTATCTTTATAAATACAGTTAACCTGGTTGTGCGATAACCCTTTACTTAAATTAATTTGCGAAAACCTGTATTGCCTGTTCTGGGCACTAAGCCCGGCAGGAACTGAGCATAAAAAGAAAAATAATATGGCGGCCAGTATGCGCATAGATATAAACAAACATAGCATTTCTGCTGCTAACAAAACAAGCGGCTTTAAAATATTCCTGGTGCCTGTAAAATCAACCTGGTTAATAGTTTGCGTCCATTGCCGTTAACTGCAGTTATAATGGTAATTTGTTTTTACGGTATCGCATGCCGGTGACTGATATTTTAAATACAATTTTTTTTGAACCTGGCTTAAGTATTTCAATGAAGCATCGTTGCGTCGCACTCTTGTACGGCTGGATTAGGAATGAGCTTTTACTGAAGCGTAGATTGCGGAGGTTTGTAATACGGCTGGGTTGGATACGCGAAAGTTTTATTGCGAACTTTCGCATATTTTTGAGTTGGCAGAAATTATAAAACAGCTTCACCTTTGACAAAGAAAATATGAAATGGACTGTACTCTTTTTATTTGTTTTCGTAAGTTGTTCTCCCGGACGAGAAGCTGTTATGCCATTCAAAAATCTTGGTTATTCAGGAGAACGAATTTTACCAGTTAAAACAAGCACTGCTGAATATTCACTCCGCATTTGGGTTAACAACAGTACCTCAATTGACAGAGTAATTTCAATTTCAAAAGACAGTTTAGAAGATTATACGGGCTACTTGACAGAAATTGGTGTATTAATTAATGGAAAAAAATCAACACAATATTATCGGCAAACTAAAATCGAACCAAAAAGCGGATTTGAAGTATTTAGAAATAAAGTAGACAGCATAGACTTATTAAGTTTGGCGACACAAACAGAATTACTTCCCACTCCGTTACATCAACCCTTTTCAACTTATGTGGTAGAATTCAAAAATCATAGTCAGTTTAATACTTTTCAATTTGACTCATATTACCCATACAAAGGAAAAATAAATGAACAATATGCAGCCATTGAAAAGTTGGTTTTTGAGGAATTTGAAATAAAGCAATATTTTAAATTCCCAAAATAACTTCTGCCAACAAATAAGGCTTCGTCGGGCACGCAGTGCCAACGATGAAGCCCCGGTTGTACGGAACCACGCGGTAGGTGTAACTTTTATTATGGGGATTTCGATAATACGCAAAGGGGTCAGCGTTCAATATGCTGAATAGGACA
>JANXWM010000443.1 GCA_025351145.1 Chitinophagaceae bacterium | reverse complement strand
ATTATACAACAGATCCAATCGGTTCTCGCTGGCAGGCACAGTTGGGGGTTAAGTATAATTTCTAAACAAAAAAAAATACTAAAAGGGCAGCAGCAATGCTGCCTTTTTTATTAATACAAAAGCCTTGTTATGGTTACAATTAGTTCATATACAAAACGCAATTTTGCCGCAGGTTAAAAAATCATAGCAAGCAGATTTTTCTCATGTGCCGGTCCTGGTTTTTACCGGGACCTTTTTATTTTTTTATGAGCCAGGCAGACGAACATGCATGAAGCTTTACTTGCGTCGCACTCTTGTACGTTCGGAATATGACTGAACAAAATACAAGAACCGCAGAGTCTAAAGCTTTGCACGAAAAGCCGCAGCATATTTTTTCCTTAGCGCCACAGCAGTTAACATTTTCGCTTTGATCTACGCGTTGGTAAAAGCTCAATAAAAATCAAACCGTACAAGAGTGCGATGCAAGAGGCGATGCTATGAAATGCTTCAGCCGGGTAAATAAATTTGACGATTAATGTAACGTAAAAAAAGTAATGTATGGCGGGGTTTAATCTTTCTTTGAATCGAGTGTAAAGCCAATGCTGGTGCCCACATCTACCGTGCTGCGTGCATGTATGGTTTGGCCATGTGCTTCAATTATATGTTTGCAGATGGAGAGGCCGAGCCCGGTGCCGCCTACATTGCGGCTGCGGCCACGGTCGGTGCGGTAAAAGCGTTCAAATACACGCAGCAAATGTTCTTCGGCAATGCCAATGCCGTCGTCGCTTATTTCTATCAGTACGTGGTGCTCGTCTGTTTTGTAAACGCTGGCAATAATGCTGCCGTCAGTTCTGCCATATTTGGTGGCGTTCTCTACAAGGTTAATGAGTACGCGTGAAATTTTTTCTTTGTCTGCAAAAACATAAACGGGCTGCTCGCAGCCTTTTTTGATGCTGTATTTCATGTTGCGTGCAGAAGCTTTTATGGAGAGGGTTTCGAACACATCTTTTATGAGGTCCTGTATTAAAAAATTTTCTTTGTAGAGCGGTTGTTCGCCGCTTTCGAGCCTGGTAATTTCGTCCAGGTCGCTTACAAGGTTTACCATACGCTCTACATTTTTAGATGCGTTCTCTAAAAACTTTCTGTTGACGGCAGGATTTTCCAGTGCGCCATCGAGCAGTGTATCCACATAGCCCTGTATAGTGAAGATGGGTGTTTTAAATTCGTGGCTCAGGTTTTGCAAAAATTCTTTGCGGTAGGTTTCGTTATTACGCAGCAGTTCTATTTCTTCTTTACGCTCTTCGGCCCACAGCTCTACATCCTGCCTTACTTCATCAATGCTTTTTTTGGGGAGGATATATTTGTAATACATCTCTTCCCTTTTACTGGCTTTGGTTTGATAAATGAATTTATAAATGAGTTTTATTTTGCGGTAGATAAAAGATTCCAGTACAAAACGTATAAGCAGGTAAGTTCCGATAAGATCAACAACTAATGCTACTATTCCTGCATAAATATTCTTTGTTACCACATAAAAAGCAATGCTTACGGGTATCGACAGGAAAAGCGCGGTAAGCAGTGATAATTTGTTTGGAGAGAGATTTTTTGTATTAAACATTTTTGTACTTCATTCTTTAATTGCAGGCATTAAATGTAAAAATACAAACAATATTTTTTGGACCGCACTTTAGAATAACTATGAAGCTTTGGTTGCGTCGCACTCTTTGGGGCCGGATTATATACTAAGCAGTTAAATGCAACTGGTATAAGATATATCTACAAATTAAATTTATAACCTACACCTTTTACGGTAGTAATACAATCAAGGTTTAATTTCTGGCGTATTTTACGAATGTGGACATCAATGGTTCTGTCACCTACAATTACATCCTGCCCCCAAACCTGGTTCAGTATTTCGTGCCGTAAAAAAACGCGGCCCGGTTTTGAAGCAAGAAGGTACAGCAGTTCGAATTCTTTTTTAGCAAGTACCACATCTTTGCCATCAATGGTGATCATGAATTTTTCGGGGTTAATGGTAAGGTTGGCAATTGAAATGGTTTTTCCTTCTGTTTCTTTATGCAAACGTCTGAACAAAGCATTAACGCGGCTTACCAAAACTTTCGGGCTGATGGGCTTGCTCAGATAATCATCAGCACCGGATTCCAGCCCTTTTATATGCGAAGTTTCATCGTTTAATGCGGTAAGGAAAATAATAAGTGTTTCATTAAACTCTTCTTTCGTGCGTAATATTTCACAAACCTCAATGCCGGTTTTGTAGGGCATCATAATGTCAAGTATAATCAGGTCGGGGTGAATTTTTTTTGCTATTTCAAGCGCTTCATTTCCATCCTTTGCTGTGTAAATATCATAACCTTCGCCAGTAAGGTTGTAACTGATAATTTCCAGTATATCCTTTTCATCGTCTGCTATCAATACCTTTTTAGCCTTTGGTTCCATTAACAATTAATTTACACAAAAATAATTTTACAAACCCATAATGGCACACTTCAGGCATTATGTTATTGTTAAGCGGGTATATATATTTAAATTCGCTCTTCAAATCTGATTAGGGAAAACACTATTATTGAATGATGAAAAAAAATTACGTCCTCTTTTTTCTGCTAACTTTTTACTTACACTCGCTTGCACAAAATGCAACAGGTAAAATACCACTTGCAAGACAGTATTTCCATGAAGCCATAAACAGTACTCAAAAAAAGATCCTTTTAACAGATGGAAAAGATGATAGCCTGTTTACACCTACTGCAAACGAAACGCTTAATCAGGAACTTACAAATGCAGTATTGAGTGGTGTTGAAAAAATAAAAAACCGTGTAGAATCTGATTCCACTATTGATAATAATGGTAAGATAAAGTTTTTACGTGGCTTTAATGAAACACTTACAGCTTATTTAAACGGCTGCCGTTACGATTCGCTGAAGTATTCAATACTGCCGGATCTTTTAACCGGATACGAAGCTTGTATGACTGCCGAACAAAATAATCAGTCAATTGAAAATAATATAGCAGGGTTTTCTTACGAGGTAGGCAATATTCTTACCCATTCAATTGCATTCAGCAGCAACAGCGGCATCGAAATAAGCAGGGATATCGTAATGCTTAAATACTGCGATAAATACAAACAAAAAGCTTTATCTGTTTTAAGCCAAAATCCTGGACTTCCTTTTACCGACAGCCTTATAAGTGTTATTGCCCGCCACGACCCTGAAAACCTTTATACGTATGCAGCCGCTACCAATGCACTTGCTACAAAAATCCGCAACAATCCCGATACACTCGTACATATAATAAGTGAGATGGCAAGGCTAAAATCGGGCCGCCAGTTATTCCCCTTTCTTGATAATATTTACCGCGGCAGGCTAAGTTTTGAAAAAGTAAATGCAGTTATTGATAATGATGTACAGTATTATCAGTTGCTGGTACAAACAGCTATTGATTATGCTGACAGGATGCGGCTTCGCGACACACCCATGGCTATGGCGGGCCTTTATGCCAAACTGCAGAAAAAAGCAATTGACCCGTTTATAAATACGATCAATGGCCTGCACGAATCTCCTGACGAAGTACGCTTCAAAAGCCTTCAGCCTTTTGGGGCTCAGGATCTTTATTTTATGGCAGTTGCCGCCGAAGAAGTGATCTATACTTCCAGTTATGTGCGTGGTATTTATCCAAGGATCTGGCAGCAAATGAAAAACCCTAAAAGCGATTCATTGCTGTTAAGTGTACGCTTCGACCATTTTAAAAAATGGATAAAAATCGCTTCCAATTACAATACACTCGACGATTTTTTAAAGCGTATGGATAATGCCAATGCGCAAATGCTGATGAAAGCATTTGTAAATGGGTTAGACAAAACAGAAAGCCTTGAAGATGCTGTAGATGTTGCCAATTCTTTCGCAAGCATCAATGATGAAAGCATTAGAAAACTTATTCTTAACCAGGTTCAGATAAACCTGCAGCAAGCCAAACAGGCGCAAAACAGGAAGGCAACAGATATATACAATGTGCTCAATACACTGTTCCTTTCAATGGATACAGCCAATCATATCGATGTATCTCAAACCCTCGGCATCCCACCAGTTTATTATATGCCCAATAAAAACCTGCAGGATAGTAATGGCAAAATCATTGTTCAGCAATTTTTTTACGGCGATAAAGACGGGCAAACTGTTTTTAGCGGTTTTCTTAACAGCGTAAGCAATGCAAACTGGAAAATAACGTACAGTGAAGAATGGGTAAGTGTTGCATCAACCAAAGGCACGCCCGTTATTATTTATGCAAACAAGCCGCTCGACGAAACAAAGAACCTCGATGCAAAAGCACAGGCCGATCTTGGCCAGTATCTTTTTAACAATGATATTAACCCAACCGTTGTTATTCACCGCGGCCATAGTTACTGGTTGCCTTCTACCATAGAGCAATTGGTGCCCTCAGCCCAAGTAATATTGCTGGGCAGTTGCGGCGCTTATCAAAGCCTCGATAAAATATTAAGGATTTGCCCCATTGCACAAATCGTTGCCTCAAAACAAACAGGCAGCGGTTTAATAAACCATCCAATGATCTATGCCATTCTCGAAACGTTGCGACAGGGCAAAGACCTTAACTGGCCCCAATTGTGGGCAGGTCTAACCAAAACGCTCGGTAAAAATGAACTCTTCGATGATTATGTGCCGCCACACAAAAATTTAGGTGCCCTGTTTCTTATGGCGTACAAAAAAATGCAGGAAAAGAGTGAAGCAATGAATTAGTCCTCCATCCTATTTTATAAAAAAAAGAAATTTGTTTACCCGGCAGTATAACAATACCTGGCTTTACTTGCGTCGCACTCTTGTAGGTTCTTAACATGAGGCAGCTATGGCTTACAGATCTGTTGAGCCTTTATTTTGCAGTGGGTGTATTGGCTGTAGAAGTTCAGTTATATTCCAAAAGTAAAAGTGTGCGACACAAGGAACGCTTCATAGTATTCCTAAAGCCGGGCTAAAAAATCAAAGCCTTTTTACTTTAAAAACCCCCTCGGTAATATCGTAAATATTGGGCATTACAATACCCGAAATGCCATCCACTGTTTCTGCTGATCCGGAAAAAATACCCGACACATAAGTTGCGGTTATAGCAGTGATTTTAATTTTTACTATTGCCTGCTGCTTCAAAACAACCGACGCAAATTGATTGCCATTATCATCGTAGTATGCAATGGTGGCTTGTGCCGTACTGTCAATCTGCTTGTCAGTATATTCAATGTTGGCGGCAATAGAATCAACATCGTTAATGTAGAGGCTTATGTCGTTGCTCGACTGTCTTAAATTCAATTGCCCCTCAACATGGCAACTGTACAATGGGCTTCCCGGAACAGAAAAAAAGTTAACACGGTTAAAAGCCCTGTACTCCTTTAAATCGCCATTTGCTTTAAAGGAAATGTAATACGATGTTGTATCGGGCGGAGGGATATTTTGAGTTGTTGTATCGTGGTTAGCGTTAACTGTTGTGTCAGCAGCTGGCGGAACAACAATTACCGGATCAGCGCTCAGGCCTTTCTGGCACGAGAAAAATAACATAGCTAAAAGAAACAGTGCTATACAGGCAGTTGCTGTATTAAATACTTTATTCATACTTGTTTACTTTAAGCAATTGCTAAGATAAACTTTTACGCACATTATTATTTTAAAAGAGCTGTGTGCAATAGCTTTGCGCAAATTTTTTATATGAATATTTTCGTAAAACTGGTTTTCGCTTCCCTGCTCTTTTCTTTAGCTGCCTGCTCCCCAAATAATGTTACAATAGATGACAGCCTTAAAAAATTCTTCGACGATAATAAAGTAACCGGCACTTTTGGTTTATACGATAACGGGCTGGGGAATTTTACCATTTATAACCTTTCGCGCTATAAAGATTCAACCTATTTGCCGGCTTCAACATTTAAGATCATCAACACACTTGTTGGCATTCAAACAGGAAAAATACTTAATGAAAAAATGGTAATAGCCTGGGATGGCATTATAAGAAAATACCCCAATGGCGATACGGCCACAACCTGGAATAAAAACCTTACAATGGAAGAAGCCTTTAAAGCATCTGCCGTACCTTACTACCAGGAAGTGGCCCGCCGCATTGGAAAAGATACTATGCAGCACTGGCTCGATACACTTGGTTTTGGCTCACGCTACAAGAAGTTTACCATCACAAATAATATTGATACCTTCTGGTTAGACAACAGCCTGAAAGTTACGCCAGACGAGGAACTCGGGCTGGTAAAGAAATTATACTTTAACCAGTTGCAGTTCCAGGGCCGCCCGCAGGATATTGTAAAAAAGCTAATGCTGCAGGAAAACAACGCTAACTACAAACTTAGTTACAAAACAGGCTGGGGTTTTAGCGAAAATGGAAATGCCATTGGCTGGGTGGTTGGCTGGATCGAAGAAAACCAGCACGTATTTCCCTTCGTATTAAACGTAGAAGGGCCGCACAATATAGATATGCCCACTGTTCGCATGAATATTTTAAAAGGCATTTTAAAAGAGCAGGGCTTCTTCCTCGGCAAAAAGTAAAGTCAATTTTTAGCCCCACTACAGAGTATAAATGAAGCTTCCGTTGCGTCGCACACTTGTACGGTTGGATTAAGAAGCAGCAAGCTATGAGCTGCGAGCAAAACACAAGGGCTCGTAACCCGCAGCCAAAAGCTCATAGCTATTCTTTAGTACAAGAGTGCGACGCAAGGAACGGTTCACAAAGATCCTCTGCCCGGCTAAAAAGTAATAACCTACCTGAATAAAACAATGCAGTTAGATTGAGCAATTTCATATAGTGTAAATCCGCGTTTACCGGGTTAATTTTTGTACACCATTGATATTTTTATGTGGATAATGAAGCAAACCCAATGCGGTTGTGTGGTATCGAAAAGCAGGTTTTCATTTTCCACATGCTGTTAATATCTAAGCAGCGGTTTTCTCGCTGCATAAAGATATTTTCGTCTACTGCTTCATAATTTATTAACAAAGCGGAAAAACCAATTTCATTAAATATATATAAATGCATCCTGCCATGGCAAAACAACAACCCCAAAAAGGCCTCAAGTTTGAGCGCCGCTTTACAAAAGAAGGTATCAATCCTTTCGATTTGTTTGAATACGATTACCGTACCAGCATCATCCGCAACCCCAACGGGGAAGTGGTGTTTGAAATGAACAATGTAGAAGTACCCAAACAATGGAGCCAGATAGCAACAGATATACTGGCGCAAAAATATTTTCGTAAAGCAGGCATTCCTCAGCCGGATGGTTCTTTGGGCAGGGAAACTTCGATAAAACAGGTGGCTCACCGTATGGCCAATTGCTGGCGTGTTTGGGGCGAACGCTATGGTTATTTCGCAGATGCAAAAGATGCTGAGGTATTTTATGATGAACTTGCTTTTAGTATCCTTAACCAAAGCTGCGTGCCTAACAGTCCACAATGGTTCAATACCGGTTTACACGAAAGCTATGGCATTACCGGTAAGCCGCAGGGTCACTATTATGTTGATGCAGTTGACGGCATATTAAAAAAATCTGCGAATGCTTATGAACGTCCTCAGCCGCATGCATGTTTTATTTTAAGTGTAACGGATGATTTAGTGAATGAAGGCGGCATCATGGATTTGTGGACAAGAGAAGCCCGCATTTTTAAATATGGTTCTGGCGTTGGCACCAACTTTTCACAGATACGCGGCGAAGGCGAGAGACTGAGCGGTGGTGGTACTTCCAGCGGTTTAATGAGCTTTCTTAAAATTGGCGACCGTGCTGCAGGTGCCATTAAAAGTGGTGGTACTACACGCCGTGCGGCTAAAATGGTTTGTCTCGATTTGGATCATCCTGAGATAATGAAATTTATTAACTGGAAAGTAGAGGAAGAGAAAAAAGTGGGTGCGTTGATCAGTTCAGGTTATGATGCACATTACGAAGGTGAAGCATACCTTACTGTGTCTGGTCAAAACTCTAATAACTCTGTTCGTATACCAAACGATTTCTTTAAAGTGCTGGAAGAAGACGGCGATTGGGAACTGAAAGCGAGAACCGATGGCCGTGTAATGAAAAAAATCCCGGCCCGTGAAGTATGGAACCAGATTTCTTACGCAGCATGGCGTTGCGCTGATCCCGGTGCACAATATGATACTACCATTAACGAATGGCATACCTGCCCCAAAGGCGGAAGGATCAATGCATCGAACCCATGCAGCGAATATATGTTCTTGGATAATACAGCATGTAACCTTGCCAGTGCTAACCTGATGAAATTCTTTGATACTGAAACAAACAAACTTGACATAGAAGGCTTTGAATATACCTGCCGCCTGTGGACTACTGTTTTGGAAATTTCTGTTTTAATGGCGCAGTTTCCTTCAAAAGAAGTAGCGCAGCTTTCTTACGATTACAGAACACTTGGTCTTGGCTTCGCTAACCTTGGTACACTACTAATGGTAAGCGGTATTGCTTACGACAGCGAAGAAGCACGTGGTATTGCTGGTGCCATTACAGCAATCATGACGGGTATTGCTTATAAAACATCTGCAGAATTAGCCGAAGTTCACGGGTCATTTGTAAGATACGAAGAGAACAAAGAAGACATGCTGCGTGTAATGCGCAACCACCGTGCTGCGGCTTATGATGCAAACGAAGCTTATGAGGGATTGAGTGTAAAACCTGTAGGCATTAATGCGAAATATTGTCCTGAAGATTTATTAAGGGCTGCAACAAAAGCATGGGACGATGCGGTGCAGCTTGGCGAAAAATTCGGTTACCGCAACGCACAAACCACGGTGATTGCCCCAACGGGAACAATAGGCCTGGTAATGGATTGCGATACAACCGGTGTTGAGCCTGACTTTGCATTGGTTAAGTTTAAGAAGCTTTCGGGTGGCGGCTATTTTAAGATCATCAATCAATCGGTACCTGCTGCTTTAAAGAACCTTGGTTACAGCCAAAAGCAAATGGATGCCATTATTAATTATGCTGTTGGTTCAGCAAGTTTCGATGGTGCCCCTTTCATCAATTCTCAAACATTAAGCGAAAAGGGTTTTATTGCAGAAGAGATTTTGAAGCTCAACAATGCAGCAAAGGCTGCTTTTGAAATTGGGTTCATCTTTAATAAATATTCTCTTGGCGAGGCCTGTCTTGAAAGATTAGGCTTTACCGCAGCTCAATACAACGACTGGAATTTCGACCTGCTTGAAGCGCTTGGTTTTACCGATGAAGAAGTAGATGCAGCCAACGATTTTATCTGCGGCACCATGACAGTTGAAGGCGCGCCTTATTTAAAAGACGAGCATTTATCTGTATTCGATTGTGCCAACAAATGCGGTAAAAAAGGCGAACGTTTTATACACGCTTACGGTCATATTAAAATGATGGCAGCCTGCCAGCCTTTCTTAAGCGGTGCCATTTCAAAGACGATTAATCTGCCACACGAAGCAACAGTTGAAGAAATTGCAGAATGTTATTTGCTTAGCTGGAAGATGGGATTAAAAGCAAATGCTTTGTACCGCGACGGTTCTAAATTATCTCAGCCGCTTAGCAACAAATCCGATAAAAAGAAAAAGACAGAAGATACAAAAGAAGAGGCCGCAGAATTACCCGCAGTAACGAGTGTGCTCGAAGAATCAAACCTGGTTGACCTCGCTAAATTATCTGTTGACGACTTGCTTGAAGAAGTACAAAAGCGCATGCAGGAAAGCAGCGATACTTCTTTTAAACGCCAGCTCTCTAAAATAGTAGAGCGCAAAAAATTACCCGCAAAACGCCGTGGCTTTACACAAAAAGCAAAAGTGGGCGGGCAGGTTATCTTCCTGCGTACAGGCGAATATACTGATGGCACATTAGGAGAAATCTTTATCGATCTTGCCAAAGAGGGTTCTACACTGCGCAGTTTAATGAACTGTTTCGCCATCTCCATTTCAGTTGGCCTTCAATATGGCGTGCCACTGGAAGAGTTTGTAGAAAAATTTGTGTTCACCAAGTTCGAGCCGGCTGGTATGGTTGATCATCCGAATATTAAAACAACCACTTCTATTGTTGACTTTATATTCCGTGCACTGGCATATGAATACCTTAACAGAACAGATCTTGTGCATGTAATAGACCGCCCCGAAATAAGCAATCTCGGCGAGGCCGGAGATGTTACTTTAATTGGCAAGCCGGAGCTAAGTAATGTAAGGGTTACAGCTTCTCCGTTAACACAGCCACAGAAAATGCAAAAGGCGACATCCGTTCGCCAGGAGTCAGGTTTAGATGCGGTAAATGCAGCGGCAAAAAATATGCAGAGCGATGCACCGGCCTGTAATGTTTGCGGCCACATCACCATGCGCAGCGGTACTTGCTACAAGTGTTTAAATTGCGGAAACAGTATGGGTTGCAGTTAATATAGCTGATCGAAAAAAGAAGCCACTGTAAGGTGGCTTCTTCAATTTGTAATATTCTGAGTTCTTTTAAAAAAATTAAGGTTACCTACTTGCGATAGATAACCCTAATCTGTAGACAAGCTAACAGAGTCATAGCTTGTACCACTTTTGGTGGATTTAGTTAATGCAAAAACAAATGTTATGAACAACAAATGTGAATGCAAGCCCGGTTATAAGGAAATCTTTTGTCCGTTTATTGTTAGGAATGGCAAAAGAATTTATCCTAAAAAAGCCCGGTTTTTTCGATTTTTTGTAAAGATAAAATAATATATTTTATCAATTTAGGAGGGAGAAATCCCTCCTATTTTTATGCAATCTATATAAGAGAATTCACATCTCAAATTATATGGGAAAATTATTCTTCTAACAGAACAATTCAGTTTTCCACATTTACAAGATTGGATGTATTTACGTGGTTTTATCTTCTAATTTGCAAAGTGTTAAAAATGATTGCTCCTTTATTTTGTCCAAGTTAATGTTGCAGTTAATAAAAACTCCTTTTGGATATAGGGTAGAAAGCCGTCTCTCTTTTGAGGCGGTTTTTTTATTTTGGACCGGGCAAAAGAATTTCTATGAAGCTTTCGTTGCGTCGCACTCTTGTACGTTCAGATATTCTGTTGATCTCTTATCGAAGCGAGGGTTTCAACCTTCGCTGCGGTAAAAGCTGATTCATGA
>JANXWM010000431.1 GCA_025351145.1 Chitinophagaceae bacterium | reverse complement strand
TGCACGTTTCTCTTTCTCTTCGTTTTGAAAAGCAAGTTCTTTGTTGGCAATAAGCAACTCCGCTGCACGTTTCTCTTTCTCTTCGTTTTGAAAAGCAAGTTCTTCGTTGGCAATGCCTAACTCTGCTGCACGTTTCTCTTTCTCTGCGTTTTGAAAAGCAAGTTCTTTGTTGGCAATAAGCAACTCTGCTGCACGTTTCTCTTTCTCCGCGTTTTGAAAAGCAAGTTCTTTATTGGCAATAAGCAACTCTGCTGCACGTTTTTCTTTTTCTTTATTTTGAAAAGCAAGTTCTTTATCAGCAATGCTTAACTCTGCTGCACCTTTTTCTTTCTCCTCGTTTTGAAAAACAAGTTCTTTGTTGGCAATGCTCAGCTCATCCGGTTTTATTATGTTATCCATACGCAGGTTAAAAAAAACGTTACAAATATTTATTAATCTATATATCCTTTTTGCTCTTTGCCGTTTTTAATAGAATAAGATTTTATTAGCCGGGCATTGGTAATGCTGTTAATCGTCCCTTGCGTCGCACACTTGTACGTTCTTATTACTATTGAGCAAAGCGAAGGGTTATCCCGGCTCCCCCTGTTTTTTATGAAGCACTTTTTTAAAATGATTCCCTATTTAACCTAACTGTTTTGCACATTAAGCACAAAATTTTCTCTTGCCTGCGGCGAAATGCCCTTTTGAGTTATAAGTGTAAGCGCCTGCTCGATTATTTTTTTGAATTGCGAAAATTCAGCAGGCTTGCGAATGTAATATTGTGCCCCATTTTTATAAAGCAGGTCCACAACTTCCTGTTCAAGGGAAGTGGAGAATATAATTACAGGAAGCTGTTCCAGTTTTTTGTTAAACCTGATTTCTGATAAACATTCGAACCCGTTTTTGCGTGGCATATTAAGGTCGAGGAAAAGCACATGGGGCAGTTCGTATGTTTCCGTTGAAAGCAGCTCCATCAGTTGCTCTCCGTTATGCACGGCAACAAAGTACGTGAGTATTGGAAACCCGGTTAATGCTTCTTTAAAAAAAAAGCGGTCATCGGCATCATCATCCGCAAGCAATATATTCAGTTGTTTTAAATTCACGCGTTTAGTATATAATTTAATTTACTTTTCAAAAAAATTTGCTCACTGGCAATAGGAATAGCATGACCGATCAGTTGCACGAGTTCAGTAAAATCAGCGGGTTTGGTAATATAAATATTCGCTCCGCCCTTAAAGAGTTTGCTCATTGTGTCCTGCGATTTATTTGTTGAAAACATTACCACAGGAATATTTTTCAGTTTTGCATTATGTTTAATCTCAGATAAACATTCAATGCCGTTTTTACGGGGCATGTTAATATCAAGAAAAAGAACATCAGGAAGCTGTTCGGGATTTTGAGAAAGGAACTTCATCAGTTCTTCCCCGTCATGAACGGTAGTAAGCTGCGCGGATGGTTGCAGTTTTTCCAATGCCGTTTTAAAAAAGAAGCAATCGTCAGCATCATCATCTGCAAGGAGTATGTTAAGGGTAACCTGATGTTTAAGTTCCATAAAAATAAATTTAACCCGGATTTTTTCCGTTGGGTGTACTGGCTGTTGAAAGTTCAATTATATTCTACTGTACAAGTGTGCGACGCAAGTAAAGATGCTGAAAGAACCGCTGTTCGGTTCAAAAAAAAAATTACCACTGCAAAATTTGGGTTTAAATTTTTTTGAACTACCCTGTAAATATAGGCACGAATGGATTGGTTTTTAAATGCCGTTACCCCGATATGCATATTGTAATTTTTTTTTAATTTGCCGGAATATAAATATCAAATGTTGCCCCCTGGTTTAACTGGCTTGTAGCTGTAATAAAGCCATTATGATTTTCTACAATTTTTTTAACAATGGCAAGCCCTATGCCGCTGCCGGGGTATTCGTCTTTATTATGGAGCTTTTGAAACACTTCAAAAATACGGTCGCTGAAATGAGGTTCAAAGCCAATGCCGTTATCGGAAACACTGATATGGCAGTAATGCTTTTCTGGTGGAAGGTGCTTTAAATGCACCGCTTTATTCTCAGTATTTATTTCACTCACCTTTTCAATCCTGCACTTGATTACAATATGCGGCAGCGTATGGGCTTTTGAAAATTTAAGCGCATTGCTCACAAGGTTAAGCATAAGCTGCCTAAACTGGAAAGGGATAATATTCGCTTCGCAAAGATGAGTGGCTTCTACAGTTGCGTATTTTGCTTCAATAGATTCCCTTAACTCTATTTTTACATGGTCTACGATTTTATTGAGGTCGGTGATTTCGAATTTTATTTCAGTTGTGTTGATACGGGAGAAGGCCAGTAAGTCTTCTATTAACCGCTGCATACGTGCAGCGGCTGACTGCATGCGGTTAAAATAATCTTTACCCGTAATAGATAAATTTTGATTTTCCTTTTCCATTATACGGCTGGCAAAGCTTTGTATTTTACGTAATGGCTCCTGCAGGTCGTGGCTGGAAACATAGGTAAACGATTCAAGCTCTTTGTTTACTTTTAACAGCTCTTCATTCTTTTGCAAAAGCAATTCATTTGAGTTACTCAGTTCAAATGTTCGTTGCAATACTTTTTCTTCCAGTTCTTTTGTATTTTTTTGCTGTCTCTCCAGCTTTTCATTTCTTGCAATTACCTGCTCTGTTACATCCACCGCTATTTTAATAATACCATACACTTCGCCGGCTGTATTGGGAACGGGTTTATAAGTATAATCATAATAGTAAGTGCCCGGTATACCGTTTATTTCTAATTGTGCAACTTCATTTTTTTCCTCGTATATTTTGCCTGTTGTAAATACCTCATCTAATATTTTAAAAAAGCGTTGCCCTCTTGATTTGGGAACAGCATCTGCTAATGTTTTTCCTAATACATCTTTTCCTTTACCCCAATAATCTAACATTTTATCATTGGCTATTTGTATCCTCATTTCTCTTCCGGTAAACAAGCAGGTGGCTATCGGTGCATTTTCTATGAGTATACGAAACTTTGTTTCGCTTTCTATTATTTTTGCTTCTGTTTGTTTGCGTTCGGTAATATCCCTGCCTATTTTTGAGATGCCTGTCACATTTCCCTTTTCATCTTTAATTGGCGATACAGTAACAGATATGTTTAGCAGTTCTCCGTCTTTTCTACGACGCTGTGTATCAAAATGCATTCCCTCCATCCCTTTTTTTATTTTATCGATTACCATTCTTTCTTCTATCTCCAATTCGGGTGGTATCAGGATGAAGATATCTTTGCCTGTAACCTCATTGGCATTATATCCATACATTTTTTCGGCTCCATTATTCCAACTGGTGATATTACCATCAAGCGTTATGCTTATAATGGCATCTTCTGAGGAGTTAATAATGGTGGACAGCAGGGAACGAAATTGATCTGCTTTTTTCCGTTCAGTAATATCGTTAATAGAAAGCAGTATCAGTTTTTGTTCTTTTTTTTCCCTGGTTATTTCCAGGGCGCTCAATAAAATTACCCGTTCGCCAATAGATGAAAAATTATGTGTTACTTCAAAATCGGTGATCTGACGCGAATATAACGACTGTCCCTCAGAATAGGTGCGATATCCCGGATGAAAG
>JANXWM010000422.1 GCA_025351145.1 Chitinophagaceae bacterium | reverse complement strand
GTTATACCGTACTGGCTACCTAAGTTTAACAAGGGGCGATGGTGGGCAAAATTTAATTGGTGATGAGCAGGGGATAGACCTTGGCCTGATACGCACCCAGGAATTATTGGCAGCCCGCCGCATTGATGATGCCGAACAATTTTTTAGCAGGGCCTACGATTTTGGTTTTTGTAAAACATCTGAAGAAGCTTTAAAGACCTGGGGGCATGATAAAATTTTAAGCGATGTGGTTTGGGTAATACGCAAGTTTCAGCCCGATGTAATTGTAACCAGGTTCCCAGGAGATGAACGTGCGGGGCATGGTCATCACCAGGCTTCTAATTTATTAGCGGTTGAAGCGTTTAAAGCAGCAGCCGATCCCAATATGTTTCCGGAGCAATTAAAACTTGGTGTACAAATATGGCAGGCAAAAAGAATTTTATGGAACACATTTAGTTTTGGCAGCATCAACACGACCGACAGTACACAGTTTAAAATGGATGTTGGTGTATACAATAGTTTACTTGGTAAAAGTTATGGAGAGATAGCGAGTGAAAGCCGCAGCCAGCATAAGAGCCAGGGCTTTGGTGTACCAAGACAAAGAGGCCAGGCTTATGAATATTTTAAAACATTAGAAGGCGATGCGCCAAAGAATGATTTGATGGAAGGTTTTGCCACAGACTGGGGAAGGGTTGATGGAGCAAGTGCGGTGCAGCAGCAAATTGATGCAGTGATTGGCAGTTACAGTTTTGAGCATCCTGAAAATTCTGTTACTGGTTTGGTTAATTTGTATAAAGCTATTCAACGGTTGCCTGAAAGTTACTGGAGGAATAAAAAGTTAGATGAAGTGCAAAATATTATCATCAGTTGCAGTGGGTTATTTGCTGAGGCAACTTCTGGAAATGAATATGCGGTGCAGGGCGATAAATTCAATGTGCAGTTCTTTGTAAACAAGAGAAACAACAGCAATGTTGTACTCAAAAATATTCAACTGCTTTCTTTTGATTCTTCTTTTGCCAACAGCCTTTCGCAAAATCAAAACATCAGTGCAACAAAATTATTTTCAGTTCCTGTGGATGCAAAAATTTCACAGCCTTACTGGTTAGAGAAGCCATTGCAGTCAGGCAGCTTTGATGTAAGCGACCAGCAACTGATTGGCAAGGCACAAAGCGATGCGGCTTACACTGCTGCATTCACATTTAACATAGAAGGTGTTGACTTTACAGTAAAACGGGATGTGCAATATAAATTTACCGATCCGGTGAAAGGTGAGCTGTATCAGCCTTTCAGGGTTGAGCCAGCGGTTACGGGTGCTTTCAACGAAAATGTTTATGTGCTGGATGGCGCAAAACAAAAAGATGTTCAGCTCGAACTAAAATCGAAAAAAACTTTGAAGAATGTTGATGTAAATATTACCGCAGACAATGGCTGGAATATTACCAATGGCATGTATAAAGATTCTTTGAAGAAAGATGCAACTGTTGACGTGAAAGGAATTCTAACAACAACTTCAAACTCGAAGAGCAACATCGCAGTATCAATTAAAAATATCAGCGATGCTGCAGGCCAAGCATATACTCAGCCATTGATGGAAGAAAGAAAAATTTCTTACGATCATATACCCGGCATTGTTTATTACAAACCGCTTGCCGCCAAAGCAGAAAAGATCGATGTAATTACCAAAGGAAAAACCATTGGCTATATTACCGGTGCGGGAGATAAGGTTCCGCAATCTTTACAGCAATTGGGCTACACTGTAAAAACATTGAACGAAGCCGATATTACCGATGACAAACTTAAACAGTTCGATGCCGTTATTGCCGGCATCCGTGCCTATAATACGCATGATTGGCTTACCGGAAAATACGATGTACTGATGCGCTATATACAAAATGGCGGCAACTATATTGTGCAGTATAATACGAGTAATTTTGTAAGCAGTGTTTCTAATAAAATCGGGCCATATCCTTTCACTGTAAGCCGCACAAGGGTTACCGATGAAAATGCAAAAATAAATGTACTGCTGCCAGGTAATTCTGCACTCAGCTACCCCAATAAAATAACCGAAAAAGATTTCGATGGCTGGATACAGGAACGCAGCATTTACCAGGCCGAACAAATAGACAGTCATTATGAAGCACCGTTTGGTATGCATGATGCTAATGAGCCAGAAACCAATGGCAGCCTCATCATCGGCAAATACGGAAAAGGAAATTTTGTGTATACCGGGCTTGTGTTTTTCCGCGAATTGCCAGCAGGTGTTCCAGGTGCATACAGGTTAATGGCCAACTTAATTGCATTGCCAAAAAACAAATAATGCAATGAGTGAAAACAATGTAAAAAGAAGGAAAGTAAGCATCTGGTTTTTGGTAGTACTCGGCGTAGGCATAGGGTTGTTAATAAAGAATGTAGAACTGGGTTTAATACTCGGCTTAATCATAGGTTTGCTGGCGGGCAGTTTAGCGGGTGGAAGAAGATAATTCTGAACCTGGATTTGGAAGGATTATAATGAGTATGAGGAAATTTTTTTTGAGCCAGGCTGAAGAATATGAATTGAACATCGTTGCGTTGCACTCTTGTGCTGCATAACATTGCTGAACAGTGCGAAGAAAAAAGACGACCTGCATCATTGGCGCAAAAAATTCCGAATGTACAAGAGTGCGACGCAACAAAGCTTCATAGATAAATCAATTGCCGGGCTCATAAAAAATCTAACGTATGCAACAGAATGAAAAAATTCCTTTATTTAAAAAATGGACACACTGGTATATATTACTGGTGCTGGTTTTGCTTGCATTAATTATTTTCTTTACCTGGTTCACCAAATACTTTTCATGAGCAGTATTGACTGGATAGTACTCGTGGCAACACTTGCAGGCATTGTACTGTATGGTTTATATAAAAGCCGTACCAGCAAAAACCTGGAAGGATATTTTTTAAGCAACCGCAGCATGCCCTGGCATTTGGTACTGCTGAGTATTATGGGTACGCAGGCAAGCGCTATTACTTTTCTTTCTGCACCCGGCCAGGCGTTTACGGATGGCATGCGTTTCGTGCAGTATTATTTTTGTTTGCCGCTGGCAATGATCGTTATCAGCATCAGCTTTGTGCCGTTATTTAAAAAGCTAAAAGTCTTTACCGCCTACGAATTTCTTGAGCAACGTTTCGATATAAAAACAAGAACATTTACTTCCCTGCTTTTTTTGTTGTCGCGTGGATTTTCTACGGGCATCAGTATTTATGCGCCTTCTATTATTTTATCATCATTGCTGGGCTGGGATATTTTCTGGACCAATATTGTAATGGGCGGCATACTGATTATTTATACCGTAACTGGCGGCGCAAAAGCCGTGGCTTATACACAGCAACTGCAACTGGCTATTATCTTTTCTGCCATGTTTATTGCGGGTTATTTTATTGTTCATAACCTTCCTGCTAATGTAAGTTTTAGTGATGCGTTGAAAGTAAGTGGTGCATCAGGAAAACTGAATGTAATTACAACTGGCATTACAGATAATGGCTTCGACTGGAAAGATAAATACAACCTTATCAGTGGATTGATTGGCGGCTTTTTTTTATCGCTCTCTTATTTTGGAACCGATCAAAGCCAGGTGGGGCGCTATCTTACCGCAAAAGATATAACTGAAAGCCGGATAGGATTATTGATGAACGGCCTTGTAAAAGTGCCGATGCAATTTTTAATTTTATTGCTTGGCGCATTGCTGTTTACTTATTATCAGTTTAATACCGGTCCTGTGTTTTTTAATAAAGCAGTAAATGAAAAAGTGTACACTTCGGAGTATGGCAACAGTTTAAAAACGATACAGAAAAATTATGATATTGCATCTGCCAAACAAACGGTAATCGCTAATCAATATGTAGATGCACTGCACAATAACAGTACAGGTATTGAGCAGTTTAAAGACAGCCTGCAGCAAAACAATACACAGATTAATACATTACGTACCCAATACAAAACTTATCTCAAAAAAGCCGATAGCGGCACCGATACCAACGACACCAATTATATCTTTATCCGTTTTGTGGTAGATAATCTTCCGGTAGGTTTGGTGGGCTTGCTGATCGCTATTATTTTTCTTGCATCGTGGGGTTCTATTGCTGCGGCACTAAACTCACTTGCCTCCTGCACGATGGTTGATTTTTATCTGCGTTTTAAAAAGCACAAGGTTCACTCGGATGAAAAAGATGTGGAAGATTTAAAGAAATATAAACAGTCAAAATGGGCCACATTTGGCTGGGGTGTTTTCTGCATTATTGTGGCTCAATACAGCAGCAGGCTGGGTAGTTTAATTGAAGCGGTTAATGTTTTTGGGTCACTGTTTTACGGTGTGATACTCGGCATTTTCTTAGTGGCATTCTATATGAAGAAAATCAATGGCAATGCGGTTTTCTGGGGCGCTGTTATTGGCGAACTAATTGTTGTGCTGCTTTTTATTTTAGACAACAACGGAACCATTGGCCTTGGGTTTTTATGGTTGAATGTAGCTGGCGCTTTAGCGGTGGTGGTGTTAAGCTGGATGCTTGATAAACTTATACCAAAAAAGCTTGCAGCATAAGTTTGAACCCAAATTTTGCAATAGATTTTTTTTGAGCCCAACAGCGGTTCTTTCGGCATCTTTCCTTGCGTCACTCACTTGTACTGCAGAATATTATTGAGCTTTCAACAGCCAATACATGCAACTGCAAAATGCATCTTGAAATGAACTTTAATAAAAGCCTGATTGTTTTTATGAACAGGGTTGCACCATGCTGAAACGCATTACTGCAGTACAAGTGAGTGACACAAGGAACGATGATAGCAGCAATATAGTTCGGCTCCGCTCACTACTTGGTAAACAAAAGATTTATTCCAAATAAAGGGCTACAGGTAAATTTGATATTGACTACTTTTACGCTTGCACAATTTACACTACGTTTGCAAACTCAAATAAACAGGTTATGATCGAAATAAAAGTTCCGGCAATAGGTGAATCAATTACTGAAGTTACCCTGTTGAAATGGACAAAGAAAGACGGCGAATATGTTGACCGCGACGAAGTGATCGCCGAACTGGAAAGCGAAAAAGCAACATTTGAAGTAAATGCCGAGCAGGCAGGTTCCTTAAAAAGAATTGCGCAGGAAGGTGATACGTTATTGATTGGTTCTGTGCTGGCGCACATTGATGAAACCGCTGCAAAGCCTGAAGCAGTGGCACCCGTAGCTGTTGCACCGACGGTTGCAGAAGCAAAAAAACCTGAGCCGGTAGCAAGCACCGCCGTGGTTGTCTCTGTTCCAAACGACATTAAAGCAACGCCGGTTGCGTCTGCAATAATCGCCGATAAAAAAGTAGATCCTACTACCATTACCCCTTCGGGCTTTGGCGGCAAGATCATGAAGAACGATGTAATGGAAGCCATTGCGCACCCGGGCAAAAAAGCCTTTGCGGGCCAGGAATTATTTACCCGCAATGTGCGCCAGGAAAAAATGAGCAACCTGCGCAAAACGATTAGTCGCCGCCTGGTTGAAGCAAAAAATACCACCGCTATGCTCACCACTTTTAACGAAGTGGATATGACCCGCATCATGGAGATCCGCAAAACTTACAAAGACAAGTTTAAAGAATCGCATGGTGTAAACCTCGGTTTCATGAGCTTTTTTGCAAAGGCATGTGCTATCGCACTCAGCGAGTGGCCCGCAGTAAATGCCTACATAGATGGCGACCAGTTAATCTACCACGACTATGCCGACATCAGCATTGCAGTAAGTACGCCACGCGGTTTAACCGTACCCGTAATGCGCAATGTAGAAAGCATGAGCATGTCGGATGTAGAACGCAAAGTAGTAGAACTTGCAGTAAAGGCACGCGACAATAAGCTCAGCATGGAAGAGCTGCAGGGCGGTACATTTACCATAACAAACGGTGGTGTATTTGGCAGTTTATTAAGTACGCCTATCATCAATATTCCGCAGAGCGGCATACTTGGTATGCATAAAATTCAGGAGCGCCCAATAGCCATTAACGGGCAAGTAGTTATACGCCCCATGATGTACCTCGCACTCAGTTACGACCACCGCGTGGTTGACGGCAGAGAAAGTGTAAGCTTCCTTGTTCGTGTAAAAGAACTGCTCGAAAGCCCCGAACTATTACTCATAGGCAAAGACCCTGTAAAGAGTTTGCTGGAACTGTAATTTTCTATAACACACTTATAAATTTCCAGCCCGTTATTACAGCGGGCTTTTTTCTTTTTGTACCGGGCAGAAGAATATGAATTGAGCTTTGGTTGTGTCACTCACTTGTACGGCTGGATTGAGGATTGAGCTTTTACCGAAGCGGAGATTGAAGCGAATTGTTGTTGGTAATCTACTATGAATATTGAAAGATGTAATGCCGGGCCGGCCCCATACTACCGATGCATGATTTTTCGAATGACCATATTTCCCAAATCTGCTACGTAAACATTCCCTACTAAATCAGTAGCTAAACCTTCAGGAAAATGAAACTTAGCAATCAATCCGTCTCCGTCAACATATCCCTGCCCTTCGAGGTCGTTCGGAAAACCTATTCGTATATCAAGAACACCGGACGGATTTAACCCTGAAACCAAATTATATGGTTCGCCTGTTATAAAAAGTTCCTCATTTTCGCCAGCAGCAACTGCATTGGGATATTCAAAAATGGGGCCTTTTAAAATTGAAGACACAAGCCCATCAGGTGAAATTTTTCTGATCGCCCAGTTTCGATTGTCGGCTACGTAAAGATTGCCTTGAGGATCAACAATCACGTCAACTGGGTGATTAAACTCTGCCGCAACTCCTTGACCATCTACGAAACCTGCATTTCCATTTCCTGCGAATGTGCTTACCTCGCCGGATGGTGTAACTTTTCTTATCCGTTGATTGTCTTCATCGGCAACAAATAAATTACCTTGATTGTCGATCGTCAAGCCTATGGGGTTCCGAAATTCAGCTTCTAAACCTTGTCCATCCACATACCCACCATGGCGCGGGTTACCTGCAAACGTTGTTACTAGACCTAACGGTGAAATTTTTCTAATGCATTGATTTGACCTGTCTACCACAAAAATAAACCCTTGGGCATCTACGGCAATTCCTGCAGCATCGTTAAATAGTGCATTAATTCCAATACTATCTTTATAACCAATCGAATCTTGTCCGGCTATAGTTGTGACATTCCCGTCCAAAGATATTTTTCGAATAAGAGATCCTCCGTCTGTTACATATAGACTACCGTTATTATCTATAGTGATTTTGCCAGGACCTAAAAATTGAGAGAAGAGTGCTGCGGTATCTTTATATCCTTTAAGTCCGGTACCAGCAAAAGTGGAAACGATATATGGTGAGGTGTAAGTAAAAACAGGACCTTTTACAGATTTGCCATTCACGGTAACAATAACAGATCCTGTTCCCCCGTCCAAAGGCGGCAAGACAATCAATGAATCCGATGTTGCAGTAAGTATTTGAGCCAATAGCCCGTTAAAACTGACACTATCCTCTTCGGCTATTTTACTAAATCCTGTCCCTTTAATAACGACCACTGTTGTGGTATTAATTTGGATGGTTGACGGATTCAATGAAATAACACTTAAAATCTTATTATTTGTATTACCGGCTCCCGATTGAGTATCAGCAGTCTTTTTACACGAAAAGAGGGTTACAATTAGTAAAGCATAAAGATTTAGGTAGCAGTATCTCATATTTGCAGCGCTTTATTTTTGTATAATTTTCCAAACGGTCATTTGACTTATTTCTTCTTTTCGCGAACTGTTTCGAATGCGACCAAACATCGAGCTTTACTCTAAAACTATATTGAAAGTACAGGCATTTCCTGAAAGTGCAAATACCTTTTCTTTTAACTTTAATTCTTTTTTATTCATTAGCAGGAAACGATATGCCTTCAATCTACGCTTCGGTAAAGCCCAATTCATAATCCAAACGTACAAGAGTGCGACGCAAGGAAGATGCCCCCAGCTCCTAAAGGGGAGCAAATAAATTTCTTCAGCATTCTAATTCCCCTTTAGGGGTTAGGGGCTTCTTATTCCGATCTTAAACTCTTCACGGGATTCATTACCGCTGCTTTTACTGCCTGGAAACTTACGGTGATCAATGCCACCAATGCTGCTGCAATACCTGCAAACAAAAACACCCACCACGCTATCTCGATGCGGTAAGCAAAATCCTGCAGCCATTGATGCATTGCATACCACGCTACCGGAAACGCAATAACAGCAGCTATTGCAACGAGTTTAAGAAAATCTTTAGAAAGCAGTGTTACTATGCTGCTTACACTTGCGCCCAGCACTTTTCGCACACCAATTTCTTTAAAGCGTTGTGTAATAGCAAAAGCAGAAAGGCCAAACAACCCAAGGCATGCGATAAAAATGGCTATGCATGAAAAGATGGTGAATATGGTTCCCTGCCGCTCTTCGCTTTGATAAAGTTTTTCAAAATTTTTGTCAAGAAACGTACTTTGATACGGAGTTTCGGGAAGATAACTTTCCCATATTTTTTTAATTTTTGCCAAAGTACCGGGTAGATCATTACCGGTAATTTTTACCGAAAGGTAGTTATAAAAAGTGCCCAAATTGGATGAGGGCATTACAATTACAAGCGGAACAATTTTCTGGTGCATTGATTCAAAATGAAAATCAGTTACCACACCAATCACATGCCCGTTGATGGATGAATATTTTAAGTTTTTGCCTACAGCTTCCTGATCAGATTTCCAGCCAAAGGTTTTTGCAGCTGCTTCATTTATAATAAACCCGGCAGTATCGGTGCCATATTCCCGTGAAAAATTTCTTCCGGCGGCCATGTGCATACCATAAACAGAAACAAAATCATAATCGGCGGCCAGGTATTTAATTTCTGTATTTACAGGTATGAGTGAATCACCGGAATAAGTATACGCACCCTGTGAATCTAATAATCTCCCTGTAGGAATGCGGGATGAACGTGCTACCTTTTTAATATTTGCATCCTGTAGCAGCTCATTTCGGAAAGCTTCATATTGTTTGGCAAGTGCCCCGTTATACTGCATCGTAACAACATGATCTTTGTCGTAACCAAGCGATGCCTGCTGCATGTAGCGCAGTTGTTGAAATACAATAGCAGTAGTAATGATGAGTATAATTGAAATAGAAAACTGAACAACAACCAGGGCTTTTCTTAAAGAAATATTGCTGCCGCCAACTTTAAATATCCCCTTTAATGTTTTTACCGGCTGGAATGATGACATGAACAGGGCTGGGTAAATGCCTGAAATAATTCCTATAGCAAAAGGTGCCAGAAAAAGCGGCAACAAAATTTGCCATTTCATTAAAATGCTTACAGAAAGCTGCTGACCCGAAAGATCGTTGAACCATGGCAATAAAAAATATAACAGCGCAACAGCTATAAGAATAGCCGCCCAGGCTATAATAACAGATTCGCTTAGGAATTGAAAGATGAGCTCTTTCTTTGTTGCGCCAATTACTTTTCTTATGCCTATTTCCCTTGCACGCAATGCAGAACGTGCGGTAGAAAGGTTCATATAATTTATGCAGGCAATCAGTAAAATAAATAATGCAATGGCAGAAAAAATATAGACCCGTTTAATGTCGCCATTTTCTTCTGCCTCATAATCGGTATGCGAATAGAGATGTATGTCAGTTAATTTCTGCAAGCCAAGCTTGGTGTATTTAGATGGGTTCTGTCCGTTGTAATCTTTATGATCCATTTGCCTGTCAACAAAAGCAGGAAACTGTGCTTCCATATTTTGCACGGGATAATCTTTCGAAGGCATTAATAAATAAGTGAAGAAAGAATTGTTTCCCCAGTTGGTGCGAAGATTCTCTTCGCCGTATACAGCAGAATCTTTTAAGGTATTAAATGACAAAAGTATACCGGGATGCATATGTGCATTTGCAGGTAAAGCTTTATATACACCCGTAACTTTAAAATTAAACTGGTTGTTGTACCGGATCATTTTATTCATTGGGTCTTCATTGCCAAAATACTTTTTAGCCATTTCTTCTGTAAGCATTACAGAATACGGGCCTTCCAATGCAGTATGGGGATTGCCTTCCAGCGTTTTTACGGTAAATACATCAAAGAAATTTTCATCGGCCCAAAATACATTTGTTTCATTAAAAATCTTATCTCCGTATCGAAGTGGTGAAGTGCCATCTGGCAAAAGCCGTGTTACTTTTTGTATATCCGGAAAATCATTTTTTAGCAGTGGGCCAAAAGGCGGCGCAACTGTGGCAAGGTTAAGGCTAACGGCCCCGTCCTGGTTATTAAAGCTTCGCGTTACACGATATATACGGTCTGCATTTTCGTTGTATTGATCATAACTAAGTTCATTGAGGATGTAGGTTAAAATAAGCAGGCAGCATGCTAAACCTACCGTAAGACCAAACAGATTGATGAAAGAAATAAATTTATATTTCATCAAATTTCTCCATGCGATTTTAAAATAGTTTTTAAGCATGACGGCAGATTTTACGTTGTGATGTATGTGAAATAAATACCCGGTTTTAAAAGATACTACATGTACCTGTTCTTTACTCAATTTTGTGCCAACCTGTTTTGAACTGAAATACAATAACTTGAAAATGACAAGCCAAAACATGTGTACGGTTTTGATACAATGGCTGTTCTGTTTCGATGCAGGACTGCATTATAAGTTTAGCGGATAATCAGAAGAAAAAAATCCCGATAACAATTTGGTAATTGCATCGGGATTCGTTCAGTAAAATTACTACAGTACAAGAGTGCGACGCAAGTAAAGCCTAATTCATATTCTAATGCCTGGCTAATAATATTCTTTCTTCTGTTTAAACCGATCTGGCTATTTTAAAGTAACAGTAATCTTTCCGCTTGATGCTTTTACGGTAATGGGTATGCCGCCGCCGTTCAATGTGCCGTTGATATTATTCTCGTCTGTAGATCCGCTGAAATTATTAAGCGGATCCACTTTTATTTTGTTGCCGCTAAGATTAAGGTCGAACCCTTTGCCTTTGGGTAATTCGAGGTTGATGCTGCCGCCGGAGTTGTGCAGTTTTACAAACTTGCCCAATGCAGTTACCGCTACATCCATACTGCCGCCGCTTGTTGATGCATCTACACTGCCCTGAATATTATCAAGCTTTACACTGCCGCCGCTGGTGCTTGCACTAAGTTCGCCGGTAATATTGCTGCCATCAATTCTGCCACCGCTGGTGCTTGCATCAATGGTACCATTAAGATCTGCAAGATGCAGTGAACCGCCGCTGGTAGATAACTGAATAGTGCCTTTGCAGTTGCTTGCTTCAATACTGCCGCCGCTTGTTGAAAGATCAATCTGGTCGTTCGAATTGGCAACATGGATATTGCCTCCGCTTGTTGAACCTTTAATGGCACCACTTATATTATCCACATGCAAACTTCCACCGCTTGTTCTAAAATTCTGGTTACCTTTTAAATCACTTAAATGAATGCTGCCGCCGCTTGTAGAAAGATCTGTTGACACATTGCCGGGTACATAAATCTTAAAAGAAATACTCAGGGATTTTTTCCAGTTCATATTATTTTCTTTCTGTTTTGCAATGGCGGTAAGTTTGTTATTGCTTACAGAAACTTCAACGGTATAAAATTCTTCCAACCTGCTTTTAATCTCATCTTTAGAAAGCCCCGTAATGCTGTTGCCGTTTACATACATTTAAATTTTGGCTTCGGTGCTTACGCCTGCAACTGTAATACTTCCGCCCGATGTTCGTGCAAGAACATTCTGAATGGTTTCGCTGCTCAGCGATTTTGTAAGGTATGGTTCTTTATCTCCTGATTGTGCTTTAGTAACTGCTGTTGCACTTAACAGCGAAAAAAAGAGCATGTACTTTTTCATAATGTTTATTTGGTTTTATTTTTCGTTTGTGTAAATTTTTTTGTTGCGTGCATTTGTACTTTGGTCATCGCCTGTTGTGTCACTCACTTGTACGTTCGGATTATTACTGAGCTTTTACCGAAGCGGATAAGGAGCTGCACACGCCCATTATTTTTAAACAGTAAGCAGCGATTGAAAGTGTAACGATGTATTTTTTAAAATGTAACAGTCTATTAAAAATTTCTGTTTCAATCTTTCAAAATTTTTCTTCCCGCATACTTAAACCTCATCTTTCAACTGCCATGCCAATTGCATAAATCCTTTACTGTATTGAGTTTTAGAACACATCGCTTACAGCTGGTGTACGAAAACGAACAGTTTTTGTGCGCAACTGAACGGGAGAAAACAAAAAGGAAAGCTGGTTGCTTCTATAATTTTATTTTGAAGAAGTATTGACATGCCGGGTAGGAAAAGCTGCATAGAATATCCAGCAGTACAAGAGTACGACGCAACTATGTTGCCCCCCAACCCCTAAAGGGGGGCTAATAAAAATTCTTCTTCTTTCTCCCTTTAGGGCCGGGGCTCCTTACTCTGTTCTCAAAATTGTTACAGGATTGGCGTTCGCAGCTTTTACTGTTTGTAAAGTAATAAGCAATGCAGTAATAAAACCCAACACACAAATAGATACAATAAATGGTGTTGCAGTAATGCTGACACGATATTCATAATCATTCAACCAGCCCTGCATAATAAAGTATGCAATAGGGCAAGCGACTACACCAGCCAGAAGTATAATTTGTAAAAATTCTTTCAGGAACAAAGACATGATGCTGCTTACAGATGAACCCAATACTTTTCTTATGCCGATTTCTTTTGTACGCTTTTGTACGCTAAGCGAAACCAAACCAATTACTCCAAGCAACACAATAACAAAAGCAAGAACTGTAGCAGTGTATGATGCCTGTTTCAACTGCAGTTCGCTTTGGTAAATCCGTTTTAAATCATCGTCCATAAATGTGTATGCAAATGGTGCATCAGGAAATAGTACCGACCACTTTTTTTGCAATGCGGCAATGCTGTTGCCCACATTGCCTGTTTCTATTTTAAAAGAAAGGAACCTGTAAATCGGTGCAATCTTTGGATGATAAAATGCCACCGGTGTAATAGCCGATTGCATAGAACCAAAATGAAAATCTTTTGTAACGCCACTAATGGTAAATATTATTGGCGCACCTGCCGACATTACTTTTTTGCCAATTGCATCCTGTGCATTTGCAAAACCCAAAGCCTTTACTGCTGTTTCGTTGATCACAATTTTTGAAGAATCAATTGCATCCTGCGGCGATTTATAAAACACACCTGCAGCAATCGGTATCTGGTAAGTGGCTGCATAATTTTCATCGGTGGTTAGTTGCTGTGCAGTGATGGCGCTTGTAGAGTCCGCCCCAAATTTATACATCTGGAAACTTCCAGCATTGGCCCCATCGGGTATTTCGTAAGAAACAGAAACATTGCTGATGCCGGGCGTTTTTGCAAATTCATTGCGTATGGTTTCTATATGCTGCACACCCTGCGGGCTCCAGTCTCGCGGCACTCTTGCAGACACGATAAAATCTTTGTTGTACCCTAAATCTTTGCTGAAGAAAAGTGAAACCTGTTGCGAAATAATAATGGCGCCGGTAAAAACAATCGTTGCCATGCAGAACTGAAAACCAACCAGTGATTTCCTGAAAAAAATATTTTCTTTTACCGTTGATAATTTCCCTTTTAATGAGTCAACTGTTTTTATAGAAGATAAAACAAAGGCAGGATAAATACCTGCGAGCAACCCAACTATTATGGTAATTGCAAAAGGAATAAAAATAAAATATAAAGGATATGCTGTAAGTGATGGCACTTCTTTTCCAACCAGTCCGCTAAAATAATTTCGTGTAATGGCATAAATAATCAATGCAAACAAAGTGGCAAACAAAACAAGCAATACAGATTCAATAAGAAACTGCAGCAGCAATTGTTTTCTCAAACTGCCCAATACTTTGCGCACACCAATTTCCCGCATGCGTGCAGCAGAGCGGCTTACAGAGATATTTACAAAGTTCACAATAGCCATCAATAAAATAAACAATGCAATACACGATAAAGTATAAAGCATTTTTTCAACCAGGTTATTATTGGTTTCTAAGTAATAATCTTTCAGCGTGGTGAGGTATGGGGTTACATCTTTACTTACCTGTGCAGATGTATTTTCTTTCACCAATTGGGCAATGGGTTTCTCAAGGTCTTTTGGTGTAACGCCATTTTGTAATTCTATAAAATTTACAATATAAAAATTCTTCCATGTTTCCATATTGCGCCCAAAAAAATTCAACGAACTTTCGCCGAGGTATATTTGGTTATCGTTATCGTAAGTAACTTTCAACACAGAATTTGCAGGCGGGGTTTTCATTACACCTGTAATTAAAAAATCATGTTTGGTGCCAGAGAAACTTTCAATGCTAAGCGTTTGCCCAAGCGCATCTTTTTTACCAAAATATTTCATTGCCCTATCTTCCGTAATCACCACAGAGTAAGGATTATTCAATGCTGTTTTTGTATTACCATACAATAACTGAAAGCCATACATAGTAAGAAAACTGCTGTCCCCAATCTGCAGCCCTTCCCGAAAATGTTTATCTCCTTTTGAAACATTAGAAGTAATACCGTCCCACCTGTAATAATTTTTTACAAGGTCTGGAAACTGCTGCCGCAAAGCCTTTGCCAGCGGGCCAAAAGTTGCAATGGCGTAGCCCTGGTTCGGATCTCTCCATTTACTTTGAATAATGTACTGATTATCTGCATTGCTAATATGGTTATTTACCTGCAGTTCGTTCCACACATAACCGCCGGTTAAAAATGCAAATGCAATACCTGCAGAAAGCCCAACAATATTTACCAGCGAATAAAATTTACTGCGATAAATACTGCGCCATGCTGTTTTAAAATAATTTTTAAACATAAATGAAGTTGTAAGTTTTTTGTACTTAGCTTTTTGTTCTTTACTCATCTTCGTTGTGTCACTCACTTGTACGTTCTGAATTTTTATTCATCTTTAGGCTGTGGCTGTTAATTGCTGCTATACAATCCAACAGCACAAGTGTGCGACGCAACGATGATGCCCCCGCCCCCTAAAGAGGGGCTAATAAAAATTCTTCTTCTTTCTCCCTTTAGGGGCGGGGCTTCTCACTCCGTTCTCAAACTCTTTACCGGATTGGCTATTGCTGCTTTGATAGCCTGGAAGCTTACTGTTATCAATGCAATAAGCAATGCAACAAATGCCGCAACAGCAAATACCCACCAACTTATATCTGTGCGATAGGCAAAGTCCTGCAGCCATTTGCTCATAGCCCAATACGATAATGGAAATGCAATAACACATGCAATGATCACCAGTTTTAAAAATTCTTTTGAAAGCATATTAGTTACCTGCGATACACTTGCACCCAATACTTTACGGATACCTATTTCTTTGGTGCGTTGTTGTGCAGTAAACATGGCAAGTCCAAACAGACCAAGGCACGCTACAAAAATGGTAAGGCCAGCGAATATGCCAAGTATGGTTCCTGTTTTTTGTTCTGCTTTATAGGTGTTATTAAAACGATCATCCAGGAAAGAATAAGACATTGCATCTTCGGCACCAAAAGATGTCCATGTTTTTGAAAGTGTTGACGTTAATGCTGCTGCATCTTTTGTTTTTAATTTTGCAATTAATACAGAAGGATCTGGCGCAAATGACATTACCAATAGTGAAATAATTTCGTGCAGTGACCTGAAATTAAAATCTTTTACAATGCCTATTACATGATAGGTGATTTTTTGCCCCTGGTTATCGGTGCGTAAAATATTATGACCAACAGCTTTATTACTCCAGCCTAAAACCCTTGCTGCGGTTTCATTTAAAATAACTGCTGAAGAATCGGTTGCATACTCTTTAGAAAAATTTCTCCCTGCCAGCATGTGTATGCCAAGTGTGCTAATATAATTTTCATCTACATCATAACGCAATGTTTTTACCATCTGCCCGTGGTTTTGCTCAGGCGATACAAAGAAATTATTATTATTACTCGGCCCTGCGGGCAAATAACCTGAACGGCTTACACTTGCTACACGCGGATCATTTGCCAATTGCTGATAAAATGCCTGCTGGTTATTGCCAAGCATCCATGTATCAGGAACAATTAAAACCTGGTCTTTATTATAACCTATATCTGCATGCTCCATGTAA
>JANXWM010000389.1 GCA_025351145.1 Chitinophagaceae bacterium | reverse complement strand
ATGATAATACTTTGCGATGACAGCAATTTTGCCAGCGATAGCCTAAGCAATTTTTTATGGGTAACTTTTACCCGTTGTAACCCGGCTAATGATATTTATGGAATAGATAGCTTTTATAATTCTAAACATTGGGGTTGCAATGGCCCATTAGTTATTGATGCAAGAATAAAACCACATCATGCTCCTGCTGTTGAAAAAGACATTCAAATAGAAAATAAAATTGAAAGAGTCTTTAATAAGGGTGGAAGCTTGTACGGGGTCATAAAATAAAATAGGGGCAGTGGAGAACCATAGCCCCTTTTTTCAACCCTAAACCCTTAAAAAACTTATACAAAAATAGAAAAAATCATGCCATCTTTCACATATTTTTTTTTCATTAACAAAATATTTTTCTGGTCTGCCGGTTTGAAAAACGATACGCATTTTGAACGGAAAAACTACTTTTAGCAATTATCCGGCCCCTATTTCTAAAGTAATTTTTTTATTTTTTTTCATTTAGAGCCTTATATAGCAGGCGTTTGCCGAGATAAATTGCCTGACAGGAAACAAATTTTAAACGATTTTGAAGTTCTTTAAATATGGATTATTCGACATAAAAAATAAAACCTTGATGCCCAATAATTTATTCACACTCTATCAACATGTTGAATAAAATTGTAGCAGTACAAGTTTCTATGTTAAAAAAATGGAGGTTTTAGAAAGTGTGGCAATTAAAAATTCCATACTTTATTGAGTAGGGCTTAAAAATGGATTTCGTTGTTGAATGTATTGGCTGTTGAAAGCTCATTGAAGTTCCGAAAGTACAAGTGTGCGACGCAAGAGAAGATGCCCAAAGAATTTCTTGAGCAGGGCCAATTATTTCTTTATGGCTTTACGGCGGTTTTAGAAGCAGTAATTTTTCCCGATTGATTTAAGGTAATAAAGTAACTGCCTTTTGAAAATGCGGATGTTTCTACCTGCTGCAACTGCTGTTGCAGTGCCAGTGTTTTATGGTATAAGAGCAAGCCGTTTGAATTGTAGATTTTTAGTTCCGCTTTATCCTGAACGGCCGGAAAATAAATACCCATCCTATTGGTAAAGGGGCTTGGGATTACCTGCAAATCTTTTACTCTATTTCTGTTGTTGATGGTTACAACTGCAGAGTAAACAGACTGATTATTTTTATCAGTAGTTTTTACGCGGTAATACGTTATGGGCGAAACTGGCTGCGGTTCGGTGATGCTGTAGTTGCTTAATCCATTGATACCTGGATGGGCATTAACTATTGCGATTGTAGAGAAATGAACAGCATCGGCGGAGCGCTGAACTTCGTAAGCACTTTTATCTAAACTGTTTTCTACAATACTCCAGTTAATGATGTTTTGCTGCTGAATAGTGGTGCCGGTGATTTTTACAAAATTGAGCGGCAATACGCCTGCATGTGATACCAGCCAGATTACAGCATTCATCAATAACTTCTGGTGGTTGCCGCCTGCATCGGTGATGTAGCCATTGTAGAGCACATCGTTTGGATCGCCTGAGCCATCATCGCAGGGTGAGCTATCGCCAATAGCTGCAACTTTGCCGGAGCCATAAGTGCTGTGTGCAAAATATATATTGGTGCTGCCAGTATTGCTGCTTCCGGATTTATAAATAATTCCCTTAACGCTTGAATTTGCTGAAGACGAAATGGTGATAGTGGTGCCACCGCTCCATTGCACTTTGGTAACGCTTCCAAAAGGGCCATGCAAAATAGAATCGTCGGGCAGGTTGGCGATATTGGTGCTGGTTTCGCTGTAGTCTTTAAGATCGAAACTAATTCCAAATGGATTGGTCTTTATAGAATTGCTGGTCATGAGGTCGTTCCAGATTGCAGGGGAATCCCATCCATCATTGTTTCTGTCGCTTTGATCGTGGTCGCTTACCATCATCAATCCTCCACCATTTTGTACATATTGTATCAATGCAGTTTTTTCCGCCGTAGTAAACCGGATATTTGGCTCGCATACAATAAAAGCGCTGTAATTTTTAAGGTCCTGCGGGTTATTGGCATCGCCATAGGTAATAAGGCCATTATAAGGAAGCGTTTCTACAGTGTATCCACGTTTTACACAGTCTATTCCCCAATTACTGATGGCCCCCTCCCAGTAGGTTTCAGATGTATTTGAAGTAATACCACTTTGTGCGGGAGAAGGTATTTTTTGCGCATTTGCCTCATTACCTGTATTAATTTTAGGTATGCCGCTATCGTATCCAATATTGAAAACATCGGCATCAATTACCCAGTCTGCATTGCCTGCAGTTTCTGCCTTGGTTGCATCGAAAAGTATTTTAATGGTTTGTGCAGAAGAATGATCAACGAAGCATATAACAAGTAATGCAATAATAAGCAGTTTGTTCATAAGATTTAAATAATCGGTAAAGGTATTTGGATACAGGATTTTATCAATTAAAAACTGCTTAGTTATTTCTGAGGATAAAATGAATTAGATTAAGATGTTGAAGACATTTAAATGCCTTAAACCTAAATTTTGCAGTAGATTTTTTTTGAGCCAAACAACGGTTCTTTGGGCATCGTTCCTTGCGTCGCACACTTGTACAGCATAACATTTGGCGACTTTCAACAGCCAATACACCCAACAGTAAAATCCGTGTTAAAGCTCCTGTTCTGATTCATGAAAGATGATGCCATGTTTTTGAAGTTCAAGGAGCACAGGTTCATAGATTTCTGCATTTACGGGAATATGTAAACCTGTTTCGGTAATCTTGCCCTCCAAAATTAATTTGGCTGCAATGCCCAGCGGAAGACCTACAGTTTTAGCCATAGCAGTGTGTAAGCTGTTTTCACCTTTTACCACAAGCGAGCTGGTTATCTCATGTTTTTTGCCATTTAATTCATAACCAATTTCATGCATCATTACAATCATATCTTTATCTTCCGGCTTAAGCGCAAGTTTCTTTTCGAGAATAAACTGAAGTATATCTGCCGCACTGCACAAACCTTTGTTGATAAGCGTATCATCATCGAGGCCAAGAAAGAATAATTGCTGCATGCCGATATTTGCTTCATGCATCTTTTGCGCAACCGATGCTGCTGCTTTTGTTTTTACTTCATCAATATCAACAGTGGCTAAAGCGCCCTCTTCATTAATCACTATTATATCCTCCACCTGTTCTATACCTTCTATGGAAACTTCTTCCTGTACGTTTGAAAGCTCCATCAATTTATCGATCAGGTCTTTTGCATAATCGAGGCGGCTGGAAAGCATGTTGTTTAGCCAGTCACTAAAACCATATTTTTCGAAATGTGTTTTAAAAAAAACTGCCACTGTCATACCATCTGTTTCGTAAACAGGGGCTTCATCGGTAAGCCTTAAATCTATTATGTTTTTCCAGCCAAAAGAGAATTCGGGATGGCGAAGTGTGGTGCGTACAAATGTTTCGGCATCCTTTAAATCATACAAAGCTATATAGCCAAGAGAGTCCCTGTTTGGGTAATAGGAAAACACATCACATCCGGGTACCTGCACCAAACGCTCTGCATTAAATAATTCTTCGTAAGGCAAATGGATTTCCTGGCCATGCTCTTTATAAACAGCGCCTGCTTTACCTGCCAGTATAATGTTGCGGGGGTTCCAGCTTATTTTATAATGCCAAGGATTATCGTCACTTTCGGGTGCTACCAATCCACCGCAGTGCGATTTAAAAGATGTTGTTTTTCCACCTGCCGCTTTAATATGGTGAAACAACTTCATAGCGCTCATGTGGTCAATACCCGGGTCGAGACCCATTTCGCATAAGAACAATAATTTTTTACTGATGATCTCCGGTTCTAGTTGTTTTATATCATCACTTACATAGGAAGCAGTAAGCAGGTGTTTACTAAACGCTATACATTCCAGCGCTATTAAATAATGCAGGCTGTGCGGCAACATGGAAATAACGATATCGGCCTGCTGTACCAGTTGCTTTCTTTCTTCGCTGCTTTCAATGTTTACCTGCACTGCTTTTGCGAAGCCATGTTCACCAACTTTTGATTGTGCTGCCTGCAGGTTACTGTCTGCTACGGTAACATGCCATTGATTTTCTGCGGCAATATCTTTAAGATAATCAATAAGAACAGTAGCAGATTTTCCAGCTCCGAATAATACAATATGTTTTGAGTGCCCCATATTAAAAGTTAAGTGAATGGTATGAATATGATGCATTTAAAATGATCGCCTTTTTAGCATCATAGTTTTGTATTTGCGAAGTTAGCAGGAGTATTGTACTTCCACAATTGAAAGTTAATTAATGCTGCTGTTAATGGCTTTGCCGGTTGATTTAAAACCGGGTTTGGGATAGTAAGCAAGACTGCTTAATGCTCAATTGAATTACAGAACGTACAAGTGAGTGACACAAGAGACGATGATAGCAGTAATGCAGCTGGTAATCAAAATATTTAGCCGGTTAACAGAAAAACTGTCATATCAATCGGCTATCAGGTACAGGTTATTGGCTTCGGAACTTACCATGGAAACCTTGTAATTTACCTTAGTGGCTTTGGCATTTTGCGGTGCCGGTATAGTAACTGTTTCACCGGAAGAAAGATTGCGTGCATATACGGTTTCGCCTTTAATGTAATGGCCCGTGGCATCGTAATACTGAAGGTCGATCATTACAAGATCC
>JANXWM010000378.1 GCA_025351145.1 Chitinophagaceae bacterium | reverse complement strand
GAGTTTGCACCGCACGATATAAAAATCCAGGTCACCGAATTATAAAACGCATCAACCTTCTAACGCGTGGTTGATAAAAGCAATAAAAGGCTGCAAAGCTTCAAATGCATCCGTTATTTTTTTCACCAGGTTTTTATCAGTAAGCTCTGCATCTGTTACCGGCGTCATGGAAACAAAGCTTTTCATTTTTATGTATTCAATGGCTGGGTTATCCGCTTCATAACCTTTTGGCGGGCGGCTTAAACTTGTGCCTTCACTGTCACCCAGTTTTTCGTAAGTGGCAACAAACTTTTTACCGCCAATGATCTTTTTAAAATCATCAAAATTGTAATCAATTTCCTGTCGCAGTTTTTTCAGCCCGTCAACTTCGGGCATCCATAAACCGCCGCCCACAAAACTGTTGCCCGGCTCGCAGTGAAAGTAATATCCAGCCAGGGGACTTTTCTTGCCGCCTTTGCTGAAACTTGCGCCCATATTGCTTTTGTACGGGTCTTTGTTTTTGCTGAAACGCACATCGCGGTTAATACGGAACATACAAGCCTTCGCGTTAAGCGAGGCAATCGCCTCATCTTTTTTACCAAATTTTTCAATTACTGTTTGTACCAGTCCGGCAAAATCATCTTTAGCTGCCTCGTATTGTTTGCGGTTCTTTTCAAACCAGTCGCGGTGATTATTTTTCTTAAGGTCTTTCAAAAATTTTATAGTAGCGGGCTGCAGCATTTTTGTAATTTTAAATGGGTTAACAAGATAAATAAAGAACTGTTTGAAGCTTTAAAATTTTGAAAGATTTTTTTGAGCCGGGCTGAAGAACAGACATTAAGCATACGTTGCGTCGCACACTTGTACTTTTGAATTATATATGGAGCTTTCAACAGCAAGCGTAGAAAAGTATTCATAGTTTAAGCTTCACCATTCTTACTAAAGTTAATTAGCTGTAACTTCAAAATCATAACCAAAACATTTAACCATGCCAGCATACGTTATCGTAGAAGTTTCCATTACCGATCCGGTGGATTACGAAGAATATAAAAAACTTACGCCTGCTGCCATTGCAGCTTACGATGGCAGGTTTGTAGTTCGTGGCGCACAAACAGAATCACTGGAAGGCAACTGGCAACCAGAAAGAATTGTAGTACTGGAATTTCCTTCAGTTGAGCAGGCTAAGGAATGGTGGGCCTCAGAGCTGTATTCAAAAGCAAAAGACATAAGACAAAGAGCAGCAAAAACTAAAATGATTGTTGTGCAGGGTGTATAACAAAAAGAACTTCGCTTCAATCTTCTATTTGGGAAAAGCTAAATAATGATCAGAACGTACAAGAGTGCGACGCAAGTAAAGCTTCATTAAAATCCTTCAGCCGGGCTCAAAATAATTGTACCTTTCTACAAAAATTTTTCTGTTGGTCATTTCTTGTTATCTTAGGCAGCTAAAGAGTTGCCTGCCATCTTAATGTGGAGTGCAACTCTTTTGCGTTATAACCAAAAAAACGGGTCTATGGGAATGGAGAATTTTCTGCAACAATACCACGGTACAAAAGGCACCTGGGATGAAATGTGCGATGAAGTACATATACGCGAACAATACGCCAAAGTGTTCGGTGTACTGCAGCAATTAGATGCAGCCGACCTGCGCCAGAAAGACATTTATGCAAGTGAACTGTTCATGAACCAGGGAATTACTTTTACCGTATACAGCGATAATGCGGGCATAGAAAGGATTTTCCCGTTCGATATTATTCCCCGCATCATTACCTCAAAAGAATGGGACCATGTAGAGCGGGGTATTAAGCAGCGCCTTAAAGCACTAAACCTTTTTCTTAAAGATATTTATAACGACCAGGAGATACTGAAAGATGGAATTATTCCTGCAGCCTTGATCAGCTCCTGCCCGCATTATACCCGTGAAGTGCATGGCATACAAGTGCCACACGATATTTATGTACACATTAGCGGTATAGATCTCATTCGCGGCGACGATGGTACTTTTTATATTCTTGAAGATAACCTGCGTACACCATCCGGCGTAAGTTATATGCTCGAGAACAGGGAAGTAACCAAGCGTATTTTCCCCGAAATGCTGTCGGCCAATAAAGTGCGCATGGTAAATAACTACCCGTTAATGCTGCACCAGATTTTATTGTCGCTGGCACCGCAGCAAATTTTAAACCCAACGGTTGCGTTATTAACGCCGGGTGTTTACAACTCGGCCTATTACGAACATACTTTTCTTGCACGGCAAATGGGTATTCAACTGGTGGAGGGACGTGACCTTGTGGTTGATAATCATAAAGTATTTATGAAAACTACCAGCGGCCTTGAGCAGGTACATGTAATCTATCGCAGGATAGATGATGAGTTTCTCGATCCGCTTGTTTTCAGACCGGATAGCGCACTGGGCGTTCCCGGCCTTATGAGTGCTTACCGAAAAGGAAACGTGGCGCTTGTAAACGCAGTAGGCAATGGTGTTGCAGACGATAAGGCGGTGTATGCTTATGTGCCGGACATGATAAAATATTACCTTAACGAAGAGCCCATTTTGCCTAATGTGCCAACTCACCAGTTGAGCGATAAAGATGCAAGGGAATATGTGTTTGCAAACATTAATAAAATGGTGGTAAAACGCACCAACCAGAGCGGCGGTTATGGTATGATAATGGGCAATAAAATTGAAGAAGAAGAATGGCTTAAAGCAAAGGCCGGGATTGAAGCAGACCCACGCAGTTTTATTGCACA
>JANXWM010000299.1 GCA_025351145.1 Chitinophagaceae bacterium | reverse complement strand
TGATGAAAACATTGACCAACAGAAAAATTGCACAGGAAGAAGAAAAGACTTACGAAACACAAAGAATGGCGCAGGAAAAACGGCAGGGTATGGAAAAGGAAACTGCCATTGCCGATATGCAGAAAGAGATTGTAAAAGCACAGCAAAGTGTAGAAATTGCACAGCGCACAGCAGATGCTACCGTTAAAAAAGCAGAAGGTGATGCGACCAGTTTAAAGTTAAATGTAAATGCCGAAGCTGAAGCAACCAAGATGCGTGCAAACGCCGAAGCTGAAGCAACACGTGCAAGAGCCGGGGCACAGGCTGAAGCTACAAAATTGAATGCAAGTGCACAGGCCGAACAGATTACCAAAACGGGTTTAGCAGAAGCTGAAAAAATTATGGCAATTGGTAAATCAACTGCCGAGGCTTATGAACTGCAGGTGAAAGCCATGGGCGGAGACAACTTTACCAAATTCAAGATTACCGAAGAGATTGGTAAAGGGCATATTAAAATTATCCCCGACCTGATCGTTAGTGGCAGCAATGGTTCCGACGGATCGCTCAGCGGATTAATGGGCTTACAATTACTGCAAATGCTGCAGGATAAAAAGGCGCAAACCAATGAGCCAAAGAGTTAAATGATTTGATTATTGTAAAAGCCGTTACAAAAATGTAACGGCTTTTTTATTTTACTGCACGCATAACAGTTTGGTGCAATTGTAAGGCTGACCGAAATGTGCTGAATAATGATTCATCAGTACAAGAGTGCGACGCAAGTAAAGCTTCATAGCTGCAATGCAGTATGGCTAAAAGTATGATTTGCAATCTTATCTTTACCCTTTTATGCAACAACCCATTCAGCATATTATCCGTAACAATACTTTCTGGTTATCGCAGGAACGGTGTATGTATTGGGAGGAGCAGCAATCCCTGGTTTTATCAGATCTGCATTTTGGTAAAACCGGTCATTTCAGAAAGTCCGGTATCGGCGTTCCCCAGTCTCTTTTTAAGGAAGACCTGCAGCGTTTGTTTTCACTTATACAATTCTTTAAACCCCGCCAGCTCATCATTGTTGGCGACATGTTTCATAGCCATGAAAACAAAGAAATGGACCTGTTTAAAAGATGGAGAAATGATATTTCCTCCGTTGGCATTCAGCTTATAAAAGGCAATCACGATATTCTCGCAAGCGATTTTTACCAGTCCGCAGGTATTTCTGTAATACCTTCTTCGATGGAGATGGAAGGTTTCAGTTTTGTACACGATCCATATTTAACCATTAACGGAGAACTCAAAACTGTAGCTTATTCCTTCTCCGGCCATATCCATCCCGGCATCCATATCAGGACCGGCAGCAGGCAATCCATGAGTTTCCCCTGCTATTATTTTGGAGAAAAATATGCCATACTGCCCGCTTTCAGCAGGTTTACCGGATATGTAAACATTAAACCAAAAACAGCAGATAGTGTTTATGCAATAGTAAACCAATCGCTGCTACAGGTACAATGATCAAAATTGCATTCCATCCAATTTATGCACATCCACTCCCCGAAGGGCATCGTTTTCCCATGCTCAAATATGAGTTAATACCGGCTCAGCTTTTACATGAAGGATTGATTACAGCAGCAAATTTTTTTCAACCGGAACCATGCCCAAAAGAAAACGTACTGATTACGCATAACGGGGAATATTATAACAAGCTGTTAAACCAACAACTTTCTGCGACAGAACAGCGACGGATAGGTTTTCCACAGTCACCCGAACTTATACAAAGGGAGCTGGTTATTACCCAGGGAACTGTTGACTGCTGCTCTTATACGATGAAGCATGGTATTGCTTTAAATATTGCAGGAGGCACCCACCATGCGTTTGCAGACAAAGGCGAAGGCTTTTGTTTACTCAACGATATGGCTGTTGCCGCCAATTATTTATTGCAAAAAGGCGATGCAAAAAAAATCCTGATAATTGATCTTGACGTGCATCAGGGCAACGGAACCGCTAAACTATTTGAACAGGAACCGAGGGTGTTTACCTTTAGTATGCACGGGGCGCACAACTATCCTTTTCGCAAAGAAAAGAGCGACCTCGATGTACCGCTCGAAGATAGCACAACCGACACAATCTATCTTGATCTGCTTACTCAAACAGTTCCCGCACTGATCGAAAAATTAAAACCTGATTTTGCATTCTATTTATCCGGTGTTGATATTCTTGATACAGATAAATTCGGCAAATTGAAAGTGACCATGCAGGGATGCAAACAAAGAGATGCCCTTATTTTTAATACATTAAAAAAACACCGTATCCCGGTTACAGTGGCTATGGGCGGCGGTTATTCTCCTGACGTTCGTACAATCGTGGAAGCCCACTGCAATACTTTTCGTATAGCTTTTGATATTTATGGCTGAATGATTTGTTACCCAGCTTTTGTGCATCAGGCACCGCCTGTTGCGTCGCACTCTTGTACGGTTTAATTATAATTCAGCTTTTACCGAAGCGAAAATTGAAATGCTGCTTTGTAAGAAAATACTGCTACGCTAAGGTAGAAGGTGCTCAATGTTCCGAATGTACAAGAGTGCGACGCAAGAGGCGATGCTATGAAAACCAATTGCCCGAATCATAATAACTCAAATCAATTTCCAAATGCGAGTATCACTCACTGTTCAAATTTTAAATGCACCCATAAGGTAATTCTTAATGCTCCTTAAGTTTAAAATAATAAACCATCTATCCGTGGTTTCACATTAAATCCATAATTTTAGACTGTATTCAAATCCAATTCCATGAAGCCGCGACTAGCTGTGTTTGTAAAAACACTGTTCGTATGCCTGTTATGCAGTTTGCATTACAGCAGCAATGCACAATTGCATGCGGCATTTAGTGCTTCACCTGTTTCAGGCTGTTCACCGTTCCTGGTAATTTTTGCAGACAGCTCACAAGGAAACCCCACCGGCTGGAAATGGGATCTGGGTAATGGTGTTATTTCTAACCTGCAAAATCCTTCAACCACCTATTTTGAAGCGGGAACTTATACTATAAAGCTGATCATTTACAAAGATGCCTTAACGGACTCAATAGAGAAAAGTGCTTACATTACGGTTAACGATCATCCACATCCATCGTTCAGGTTAACTGACAGCACTGGCTGTTATCCACTGGCAGTTTCTTTTGTAAATCAAACAACAGCAGGATCAGGTAGCATCACTGAAACATTATGGGATTTTGGCGATGGGAATGTTTCTAACGAACAGCTACCCAAACACGTTTATTCAGGCACAGGCACATTTGATATAACCTTAAAAGTTACCAACAGCACCGGCTGTACTTCAACCATCACAAAAAACGATGCAGTTACTATTCAGGAAGGGGTTAAAGCTGACTTTATATACAGTATAAAAGATGCCTGCCATTTCCCGGTAAATGTAATTTTCAGCAACACGAGCAGCGGTACAGGTGTGCTCAGCTACTCATGGAACCTGGGGGATGGAGCCAGCTCTCTTTCTGCTGACTTATCGCATTGCTATAATAAACCTGGCAATTACCGCGTACTGTTAAAAGTAACCAATGCTGCAGGTTGCTCTGATACCCTGTCAAAAAACCTGGTTATTTCAGGTGTAGCAAGTTCTTTTTCAGCATTCGACAGTCTTTGCTCCGGCAAACAATTCCTTTTCCAGAATACTTCATTTCCAGCACCCATTACTGCCTCATGGGCCTTTGGGGATGGCACGGGTGCCACAGAAATAAGCCCCTTAAAAGCTTACACCAACGATGGCATTTACAATGTAAAACTTGTAAACCGGTTTACGGAGTTTTGTACTGATTCCATTATAAAAAAGATAACAGTTATTAAGGGAACAGCCGCTTCTTTTACTTTAACCGATTCAGGAAGTTGTCAAATTCCCTTTACAGCACATTTTAAAAATAACTCCAAAGGAGCAGTTGTAATGTATGCATGGGATTTTGGGGATGGTACCAGTTCTGATGAACCAAATCCGGTACACACCTACGATAAATTTGGCAATTATACAGTAACCTTAAAAGCAATCAACAGCAACGGATGTGCTGATACGATTATAAAACAGAATGCAGTAGCAATACAACCACTTAAAATCACCGGCATTTCAGGAATTGACAAAGCCAAACAATGCATACCCTTTACCACTCAGCCGGAGGTCTTATTGAATGTGCCAGTAAAAATCAGCAAATATTATTGGGATTTTGGCAATGGCAGCACTTCCGACAATGCCGGAGCAACGGCCATTTATACCAAAGAGGGTAATTATACTATAAAAGTAACTATAGAAACAGCGGAAGGCTGCTCTGCATCCTACACCCTTGCCAATGCAGTATCAGCAGGTCATAAGCCTGTAGCGGATTTTACCGTTTCCCCTTTGATGGTTTGTGCGGGGCAATCCGTTACACTTACCAGCACCTCAACCAACGGCCCCATCCATTTTTTAGCCTGGAACGATGGCGGTAAACAGCCGGCCAGCCAAAACCCATCCTTAACCAGTTTTGATGATACAGGTTATATGTCTATTACCTTAAAAGCATTCAATTATGGCTGCGCCGATTCTCTAACCAAAATGAATATGGTATATGTAAAAGGTCCGGCAGCAAAAATGGGCTATTCGGTAAATTGTTTGTCAAAATATGAGCTGAATTTTTTTGACAGTTCCATTGACGATGCAACCTACAACTGGTCATTTGGCGATGGTAGAACCGACACTGCAAAAAATCCTGTTCATATATATCCTGATACCGGAAAATATACCGTGTTGCTGACGGTAACTAAAAAGGAATGCACAGATACAACCACCAGGTTGGTGAGAGTGATCAATGAAAAAGGCATTATCAGTATTTTACCCAGTATTTTATGCAGTAAGAATTATTTGACATTTAATATGCAAAATGTAAACCCAACTAATATTGCAGGAACTTACTGGAAGCCTTATCCTTTAAACAACAATTATTATTATTCTCCCCGCTTATCATATTCGTTAAATTATTCAACACCGGGCGTATATAAAATAGTGGGTGTTTTAAAAGACGCGAATGGTTGCACAGATACCCTGCATGCCAACGACAGTGTGGTTGTTTACGGCCCCTTACCAAGATTCAACTACAGCAAAACAGCTGGCTGTATCGATTCGTCCTTCAATTTTTTGGATGTTTCTGGATCTACTTTTGACCATTCCCTTACTGAATGGACATGGGATTTTGGAGATGGCAGCAGAAAAACCCTTAATGAACCAATAAAAAATTATTATCATCAATACACGGATACCGGGACTTATGATGTAATGCTAAAAGTAACAGATGGTTATGGTTGTACAGACAGTATCGTGAAAAAAAAGCTGATATCTATTACCCAACCTAATGCATCTTTTTCGGTAAGCGATAGCTTAATATGCCCTGAAAAAGAACTAAGCTTTGTCAATCATTCTACAGGAAAAATATTAAAATATTCCTGGGATTTTGGCGACGGGGGAGCTTTATCAGACAGCACTGAACCATCCCATGTTTACCTGCAATTGGGTTACTACCTGCCAATACTTAAAGTAACTGATATAAACGGATGCAAAGATATTTTTACGGGCAAGGCTGTCCTTGTAGCAGAGCCGGTTGCTAACTTTCATTTGAGCGATACTTTTTCTAATTGCCCTCCGCTTATAGTAGATTTTACCAACAATTCTGAAAAATACGCATTTAGCGATTGGAGTTTTGGAGATGGCAGCAGTTCAACCTTATCCTCCCCAAAACATATTTTTACTTATCCTGGTGTTTACCAGGCCAAACTTATTTCAAAAGGAGTTGGAACCTGCACGGCAACAGCCACGAAAAACATCATCATACAGGGTCCACAGGGTATACTGAGTTACGACCCGGCACCCCGTTGTGTGCCGGCGTGGGCCACCCTGAACTTACAATCTTCCAATGCGGTTGATTTTGTATGGGATTTTGGAGATGGTCAAACTTCTGCAAAAAAAGCAGATTCAGTGCTGCATAGTTACCATCCGGGGAATTTTATACCAAAGATCATCCTCTCTGACTCGTTCGGCTGTAAAGTACCAGTACAGGGAAAAGATACTATTAGAGTATTCTCTGTTGCCGCAAACGGATATATTAACGATCATTTATTCTGCGATTCCACCGTTCTCGATTTCAGGGATAGTTCCAGTTCCAATGATGAAATCAGCAGCAGTTCATGGTTGTTTGGGGATGGGCTTTCGGGCATTGGCACTGTAATAACTCATCGTTATTTAAAAGAAGGAACTTACCCCATACAACTTGTTGTACGCACCAAAAACGGATGTACCGATACTTTTGCTTTTGATAAAAAAGTTACAGTGGTACAAACCCCTGTGATCTCCATTTCAGGCGATGCATTGGCCTGCGAAAAAAATATTCCACATCTTTATGGCAGTTCTGCCTTTACAGACAGCAGCTTGAACTGGAACTGGAACTTTGGCAACAGTGTAACAGGATCGGGGCAAACAGTTCGCAGCATTATATATCAAAAGGCCGGCAATTACAAGCTTTCACTTATTGCAACAACTCCTATCGGCTGCAGTGATACTGCTTATAAAAACATTTCCGTAAGGCAGGCGCCGCCAGTTGATGCAGGTATTGACACATTGATTTGCAGGCAGCAGATGTATACTCTTCATCCTTCAGGCGGAGTTGCATATAACTGGAAAGCAAATTCATTTCTTAATTGCAGCAACTGTACAAATGCAATTATTCAGGCAGACAGTTCTTCAATGCTTTATGTAACAGGTACCGATGCTTTTGGGTGCACTGCTGATGATTCGGTGAAAATATCAGTGATACAGCCCACAAAAGTCTATGCCTCCGGCAATATTACCTGCCCGGGCCAGCCAGTACAATTAAAAGCAAACGGGGCAGAAAAATACCAATGGTTTCCCGCCCTTTATCTAAATGACATACACTCGGCAACGCCGGTTTTTACGCATACAAAGGACTCATTGTTCACTTACAGTGTCGTGGGAAGTGATCATAAAAATTGTTTTTCTGATACCGCTAAAATACAGGTTCAAGTTTACCCCATCCCAACGGTTGAACTGGCAGAACATGAGCTAAATATCGTTGCAGGTATGCCTACCCAGCTTAGCTCCAAAAGCTCCCCGGATGTTACACATTGGCTCTGGAGGCCTGCACGCTGGCTTAGCAGTACCACTATTGCAAACCCGGTTGCTTCAACAACGGTATCTACCAATTACGAATGCATTGGCATAAACGATGCCGGATGCTCCTCAAGTGATATGGTTACAATACATGCCTTGTGCAGCAATAATAATTTTTTTGTACCCAATACATTTTCGCCCAACGGTGATGGGGCCAATGACGTTTTTTATGCACGGGGAACAGGATTGTTTAACATACGCAGCTGCCATATATTTAATCGTTTGGGGCAGCTCGTATTTGAAAGCAGTAATATGGAAGCGAACAATCCATCAGCCGGGTGGAATGGCATTTACCTGGGAAAGGCATTACCGGCCGATGCCTATGTTTTTATGATGGAAGTTGTTTGTGAAAACAAAACCGTGATACCGGTAAAAGGAAGTATTACATTGATCAGGTAAAGAACTACAGCTTCTTAAAAAGGAAGAAGGTGTTTTAAAATATTCAGGTTGTTACGGCTCATGTTGGTCAGGCGATCAACTTTAGC
>JANXWM010000297.1 GCA_025351145.1 Chitinophagaceae bacterium | reverse complement strand
CGAAATCAATACCTGCTTGCTGTACAGCGAATCTTTAAAATCGATCCAGGTTCCTGCTTTAAGAAACTGTTTCATGTTATTAAAGTCGTAGCTGCTGTCAACGCCTTTAAAAAGAACGCCTTCAATCTCTTTGTTTTTCTCCAGCACCGCCGATTTTGTGGCAAATGCCTGTACATGTTTTATGCCGGGTGTGTTTTGTAAAATTTGAAAAACAGTATCGTTTTTTTGCAGGGCTGTTTCTTCGGCTATCAGGGATTTGTCCGGCTCGTATTGCTGTACATGCAGGTGCCCCCAAAAATTAAAAACTTTGGTACTAATGGCCTGCTGAAACCCGTTTACAAAAGCCAGCGTAAGTATCATTGCCGCCACGCTTAATGCAGTTGCCGCTGTTGCAATACGAATAATAAACCTTGAAAAAGTTCGCTGACTGTTAAACGCAACGCGTTTTGCTATAAAAGAAGATACATTCATTTTGTGGCGGTAAAACTACACTGCACAATTTGAGTGGCAAAATAGAGTTATAGAATTGGTAGTTTTTTGTACCGGGCTTTAGTATTTCATGGCATCCCGGTTGCGTCGCACTCTTATACGTTCGGATTATGACTGAACTTTCAACAGCCGGCGAATGATTAACAATAAACCATAAATAATAAACAAAAAATGTTGTACGTTTATTTCAAATTTACAGGATGAAGAAAATGTTTTGCGTCTTTTCGGTTTTATTAAGTTCAACATTAATTTTTGCACAAAGAGAGCCTGATAAAATATATATGCCTAATATAAAAGGCGTAAAATTTTTTCAATACGGCAACCAGGTAAGCTATCCTGTAATAAGCCTCGGAAGCACAAATTCGCTCGAACTTCATTTTGATGATCTTGCAGGCTCAGTAAAAAATTACAGCTACACTTACCAGCTTTGCGATGCCAACTGGCAGCCTGTTGACCTTAGCGAAATGGATTATATACAGGGATTTTTGCAAAACAGACTTTTGCAATACAGGGCATCGTCCATTGCCAAAATAAAATATGTACATTATCAAACCATGCTGCCCGATAAAAACTCCATGCCTTCCAAATCGGGTAACTATCTTTTAAAAGTTTTTTTAAACGGCGATACTTCCAGGCTCGCTTTTACAAGGCGAATGATGGTCCTGGATAATAAAGTACCCATTGGTATAAAAGTAGTGCAACCTTTTAATTCGCAGGTGATACGTACACACCAAAAAGTGCAGTTTACCATTGATGTTTCCAAGCTGAGTATTTTTAACCGGGAGCAGCAGTTAAAAGTTGTTGTGTTGCAGAATTACCGCTGGGATAATGCGGTAACCGGCATACAACCAGTGTTCATGCGCGGCAACCAATACGAATACAATGGCGAACAGGATTGCATTTTCCCGGCGGGCAGGGAATTCCGCTGGGCCGATCTGCGGAGCTTCCGTTATCAAAGCGAAAGGATTGACCATATTGATAAATTCAATTCGCCCATGGATATTTATATGCGTGCCGACCCGGAAAGAACGCAGGAAAGATTTTTATCCATGGCCGATCTTGATGGTTTTTTTGAAGTTCAATGCACCGATGCCAATAACCCCTGGTGGCAGGGCGATTACGGCAATGTTCATTTTACTTTTAATCCAAAAAATAACCAGCCTTTCCCGGGGAAGGATGTTTACATTATGGGAGAAATGACAGCTAATATGCTCAACGATTCAACCAGGATGGAATACAACGCAGAAAAGGGTGTTTACGAAAAAACGCTTATGCTTAAGCAGGGTTATTATGACTATCATTATGTGACAAAAGAAATAAAGAATAAGAATAGCAAAGCAGAAACCGCTTTAACCGAAGGCGATTACTGGGAAACAGAAAATATGTACACCGTACTGGTTTACTACAAATCCCTCGCTGGCAGAAGCGATGAATTGCTGGGTGCCATTACAATTAATTCAAGAACAGGAAGGTTTGGTTTTTAACTGGCAGCCTTAAGTTGAAAAATGTATCTGAATGTACAAGAGTGCGACGCAAGGATGTTCAATAGAATTACTTTAGCCCGGTTCATAAAATTTATAACAATCACACATTTTATAAGAAAGAATTTTCATTTTCATTTCAAGGCTTATATTTGCAGCGGCAGGTCTTACACGACCAGCTCCTGCTGAACCCTCCCAGGGCAGGAATGCAGCAAGAGTAGGCGGTTGAGCGGTGCGATGTAATAAGCCTGCCACTTTTTTTTACTTCGATTTGTAACTTTTACATTTCCATATCTCAAATTTTTAGAATGAAATTTTTTATTGACACTGCCAATCTTGCTCAAATAAAAGAAGCAAACGATTTAGGCATCCTTGATGGTGTAACTACCAACCCTTCGCTAATGGCCAAAGAAGGCATTAAAGGTGAAGAAGCCATTGCTGCACATTACAAAGCTATTTGCGAACTGGTTGATGGCGACATAAGTGCCGAAGTGCTTTCTGTCGATTTCGATGGTATGGTTGCAGAAGGTAAAAAACTCGCTGCCATTCATCCAAACATTGTGGTAAAAGTGCCCATGATAAAAGATGGCATTAAAGCAATTAAGTGGTTTAGCGATAACGGAATAAGAACAAATTGTACGCTTATATTTTCTGC
>JANXWM010000294.1 GCA_025351145.1 Chitinophagaceae bacterium | reverse complement strand
GGTGCACCTGCCCGGAATTGCCTATATTCACATTTTTGAAAACACCGGGCACATGGGTATGCTGGAATCGGCGGAAAAGACGAACAGTGCTATACTTGAATTTATTAAAGGGATTATTGCAGAATGAAAAGAATATTTTTTTTACTCCTTATTTCTTTTACCGCCAGAAGCACTTATGCTTCTCATATCTCCGGCGGTGAATTAACTTATGAATATCTTGGCCCCGGCGATCAGCCCAATACTGATAAGTATAAAATTACGATGCGTTTGTACAGGGATTGTTTTTCAGTTGGTGCCCAGCTAAATGGTGAACAGGTAAATATTGGGGTTTATACCGCCGTGGGTAAGGCATATTACACTACCGTTCACCTCGATGCGGAATGGGATATAAGTCAGGCTCCACCAGAAATACACAATCATCCAGACGCTATCCCCTGTTTAACAGGTGATAAAAATGTGTGCTTCCAGGTTGGTGTATTCAGCGGGGAAACCAGCCTGCCAAGAACAACAAACGGCTATATTCTTGCATGGACAAGATACAGCAGGCAGGCGCTTACCAATGTAAATGATGAACCCTATCCAGCTAATGCGGCAGGGGCAATTTTTATTACCAATATTCCGGGTACCAACCTGCTTGGGGCAGGTGGCCATAACAGCTCACCAACTTTTGGAACGGATGACACTGCTTTGGTTTGCGCAGGAAAAGAATTTTCAATTAATTATGGCGCTACTGATAAAGATGGTGATTCACTTTCTTACAGTTTTTGCCCTGCATTTACGGGTGGCGACGATAAAAATCCTAACCCCGATCCCCAAACCATCAATCCATTAATACTCACACAGCTTCCATACCTTTCGCCTTACAGTGGTTACAACCCTTTGGGAACCCTTGTAAAATTAAATTCTGCAACAGGTTTAATTAGTGGCAAAGCGCCTTCTGTGGGCAAATATGTAGTAAATGTTTGCGTAACAGAATGGAGAAACGGTGTGCCGCTAAATATCCACCGCAAAGATTTTATTCTCAAAGTGGGCGACTGCGATTTTGCAGCGGCAGTGCTGGATCCCAGTTACCTTACCTGCGATGGGTTTACTTTAGCATTCCAGAATCACTCCACTTCTGCCAATATAAATTCTTATTACTGGGAGTTTGGTGACCCTAATTCTGTTACAGATTCATCTACTGCACCTACACCTTCTTATACCTATCCAGACTCCGACACCTATTTTATAAAACTGGTAATCAACCGTGGGGAAAAATGCTCCGATTCAACAGTTACAAAAGCTCTTGTTTACCCGGGATTTATACCAAACTTTGAGGTAAAAGGAAGTTGTTCTTTAAACCCATACCAGTTCCTTGACCGCACCACCACAAAATATGGAGTTGTAAATTCATGGCGCTGGAATTTTGGTGAAACAACCATTATTACAGACACTTCAATTCTTCAAAACCCTGTTTATAAATATACGGTGCCCCAAAGCGCTGATGTAAGATTAATAGTAACCAACAGTAAAGGCTGTACAGATACAATGACCCAATCAATTGTTGTTCCTGATAAACCTACCGTGCAGCTTGCATTTCGGGATACACTTATTTGCATCATAGACACACTGCAGCTGCAGGCAAGTACAGGTTCGGGTAATGGAACTTATAGCTGGTTCCCTGCAACGGATATTACAAGAGATAATACCCCCAACCCACTCGTGTTCCCTAAAAAAACAACCATTTATTATATCACCATTAACGATCAGGGGTGTACCAATACTGACTCTGTAATTGTAAACGTAACACCCAGCGTGCAGCTTAATATAGGTAACGATACCACCATTTGCCAAACCGATAGTGTACAACTGCACCCTGTAACCAACGGGTTGTACTTCGCATGGTTGCCGTCAACGGATATCAGCGATGTTTCTATACTGGACCCATACGTACGGCCGCTTAATACGGCACAATATCAGCTAACCGCATCTGTTGGCAAATGCAGCACAACAGACCGTATCAGCATCAATGTTGTACCTTATCCTAAGGTTGATGCAGGCCGCGATACCAGTATTTGTTTTGGCAAAACCACTATACTAAAATCAACTATTGTGGGCAGGAATTTTACATGGTCGCCTGCATCTTCGCTCCTCAACGAAAATACCTTAACCCCAACAGCCGGGCCGCAATACACAACTGATTACATACTTACAGTTACCGACCAGCTTGGCTGCCCCAAACCAAAAAGCGATACAGTTGTTGTAAATGTGGTGCCGCGGGTGCTTGCATTTGCAGGCCGCGATACAACCATTGTAGCAACCCAGCCGCTGCAGTTAAATGCATCGGGTGGCAGTATATATGCATGGAGCCCATCTACCGGTATGGACAACCCAAATATCCCCAACCCTATCATAGTGCTTGGCCCCGAATACGACAGCATCACCTACCGTGTAAATGTAAGCACAGCCGAAGGCTGTTCAGCCCACGACGATATTACGGTAACCGTGTTTAGAACCCAACCTGAGATATTTATACCCACAGCATTTACCCCAAATGCCGACAGGCTAAACGATATACTTACACCCAAACTTGCAGGCATGAAACAGTTCAATTTCTTCAGGGTGTATAACCGCCTTGGCGTAATGATGTTCAGCACATCGCAGCAGGGGCAGGGTTGGGATGGCACTTATGCAGGCCGTGCACAAGCCAGCGGCACTTATGTTTTCGTAGCGCAGGCAGTAGATTATCTCGGCAAAGTGATCACCAAAAAAGGAACAGTAGTTTTAATACGCTAAATGTTTTAAGTCATAAAATATTTTACGCTGCATCATAAAAAGTGCAGCGTTTTTTATTGGCCATACTGAAGAACATCTATGAATCGTCCCTTGCGTCGCACTCTTGTACGGTTGAATTATGAATGAGCTTTTACCACAGCGGGGATTGAAGCGGTAAAAACGTATTGGCGCACTATCTATCCAGAAAACGCACTATAAAAGTATTGAAAACCAATTGTTGTATTTTTTTTGGATTTGGGATTTAGTACGCCTATATTCGTGTTATGCGTCATGCTTGGGCGACAGTGCTAACTTGAAACTGATTGCAAGAAATTGACTGTGATAAACGATAAATTAAATTAACGCTGACACGAAAATATTTCTATGACAATAACTGCTACCATTAAAAACAACTTACTACAAAATGATATTTCGGTAGCAACAGAAGGCAACCGAAAGGAGATTGCAATTCCTTCTAAACCCAAAGGTCAAGGTTCATTGGTTAATGGTGGCGAACTTTTATTTTTATCTATAGCAACTTGTTTTTGCAATGATATTTACCGTGAAGCATCTCGAAGAAAAATTAATATCAAATCTATTGAAGTGAATGTTTCGGGGGAGTTTGGAATGGAAGGAGAACCTGCTTCAAATATTTCCTATAATGTAAACATACAATCAGACACTCCGAAAAATGAAATCATTGAACTTATTAATCATGTAGATACAGTTGCGGAAATACACAATACTTTACGAAAAGGGGTAAAAGTTTCTTTACAAAACGAAGGAGAATAAATGAATATTATACAAATGCTTCTAAGAAACAGTTGTGCTAACTTCGGGCAGGCGAACTCCGAACGAGCAGTAGCACGAACGCATAACATAAAGATTAAACGAAATTTTAAAAATGGGGGCATTAATCGTTATACAAACAGTGGTGCTTCTATCAAACAGTTGTCGTTATTCAAACAGTCGTGCTTCGTATCCCCCATTTTTAAAACTTCGTTAATCCCTTCTTCGTTGTGCGTCATACTTGGGCGACCTGCTAACTTGAAAATGATTGCAAGAAATTAACTTTGAAAAACTGAATATAAAAAACGGGGATGCTGAAAACCGATTAGAGTAGGCACAAAATAAAAATAAACAACAATGAAAAAATTTACATTACCTGCTCTAATGGTTGCTGCTTTTATTACTCTGACAAGCTCTTGCCAAAATAACTCTAAAGAAAATACAGCTCAACAAAAGGTTGCCACATTCAATCTTGATTCCGCAAAAAAAAGTATTGATGACCAAAATGTTGCTTTTCAAAAGGCTTTCGAAAATTCAGATTCTGTTGGATTAGCCAATTTATTTACATCCGATGGAAAAATGTTTATGCCAGGTGCACCATCAATTGTAGGACGCTCTGCAATCGCATCCATTGCTGCGGTGTTTATAAAAATGAATATTAAGCGACAAGCCAAAACAATTGATGTTTGGGGCAATGAGGATTTGCTTGCAGAAGAAGGAACCTTTAGCCTGTTCGACCAAAAGGGTACAGAAATAGAACATGCGAAATACCTTGTTTTATGGAAAAAAGAAGACGGACAATGGAAATTATTCAGGGACATGTGGAATACTGACCTTGCTCCAAAATCTTCAAAATGATTTGAT
>JANXWM010000197.1 GCA_025351145.1 Chitinophagaceae bacterium | reverse complement strand
CTTGAAGCAAGTGATGATGGTGTTAATTATGAACTTATTTGTATCATACCTCCGGGTGCTGTATTAGAGCAAACAATTACTATACCTGCTACCACTGCAAAATATTTTCGTGTTACGGTAAAGAATCCGCCAAAGCCTGTGAACATGGGTGCTGCATTTGGTATTGGTGGTGGTGATCCTAAAGACCCTGGTGGCACAGCCATTGCAGAAATTGTTTTGCATACCGCAGACCGTATCAACATGATTGAAGAGAAGGATGCATTTGCACCGGTAGGCGATCTCGATAAAAAAATGACGACTGTTGCTAATGATGTTGTTAACACAAATGATATTATTAATCTTACCAATAAACTCAATGCAGATGGAACATTGAATTGGACTGCTGATTCCGGTGAATGGAATATTGTTCGCTTTGGTTATTCTCTTATGGGCATCACTAACCATCCGGCTTCTCCTGAAGCAACAGGTTTGGAAGTTGATAAACTCGATCCTGTTGCCATAAAAAATTATTTCACTAATTATCTTGATCAATATAAAGATGCTACAGGTGGTTTAATGGGCAGCAAAGGTGGTTTGCAGTTTATGGTAACTGATAGCTGGGAAGCTGGTGCACAAAACTGGACAGCCAATCTTCCCGCTGAATTTCAGAAACGCAGGGGTTATAGTATCATACCGTGGTTGCCTGTGTTGACAGGACAGGTAGTGAAGAGCGCGCAGGCAAGTGAGCAATTCCTCTTTGATTTCAGGCATACATTAAGCGAACTTGTCGCAGAATACCATTACGATGCATTGACAAAAATTCTTGCAGAGCGCGGCATGAAACGTTATTCAGAATCGCATGAAGATGGTCGCGCATTAATAGCAGATGGTATGGAAGTAAAGAGAACGGCTGCTATACCAATGGCTGCATTATGGACGCCCAATCCTTATATGAACCAGAATGACCCAACAAAATATACGGCTGATATTCGTGAGTCTGCATCTGTGGCGCATATCTATGGACAAAATCTTGTTGCGGCTGAAAGCCTTACTGCGCTTGGTATTGGAGGCGTAGCGTGGTCTTATTATCCTGAGAATTTAAAACCAAGTGTTGATCTTGAACTGGCAAGTGGCTTGAACAGGTTTGTGATCCACTGTTCACCACATCAACCTGTTGATGATAAGATACCGGGTCTTGGTCTCGGACCCTTTGGTCAGTGGTACACACGTCATGAAACATGGGCAGAGCAGGCTGTTGTATGGAACGCTTATCTCTCAAGAAGTAGCTATATGTTACAACAAGGCAAGTTTGTTGCAGATATTGTTTACTATTATGGAGAAGATAACAACATCACTTCTTTGTTTGGTAAAAAACCGCCAACAATTCCTGAAGGATATAATTATGATTATATTAATGCTGATGCACTTATCAATGTCTTATCATTTAAAGATGGCAAACTCACCACACCAAGTGGAATGAGCTATCGTGTGTTGGTGCTTGATAGCAATGCAACAAAAATGTCATTGCCCGTCTTGCGTCAAATAAGTACATTGGTAAAAGCAGGCGCAACTGTTGCTGGTGTTAAACCAACATCAACACCAAGCCTTGCAGATGATCAGAATGAATTTAATAAACTGGTGAATGAAATATGGTCTTCCTCCAATGCAAAAGTTTCAGAAGGAAAATCATTAAGTGATGTGTTGAATGCAATGAATGTAATTCCTGACTTTATATACAACAAACCACAAAGCAGTACAAAGCTTTTATATATACATCGCAAGACAAATGATCGTGATATTTATTGGGTAAACAGCAGAACAAGTGATGTGCAGGATCTTGAAGCAACATTCCGTATTGATGGCAAAGTTCCTGAATTATGGTTTGCAGAAACAGGAAAAACAGAACCACTCTCTTACAGCATTGCAAATGGTGTTACAAAAGTTAAACTGCACATGGAACCCAACGATGCATTCTTCATTGTATTCAAAGACAAAGCAACGAAAACATCTGTTGAGTTACCTGCCGTTAAAGTAAAAGAACTTGCAACAATAAGCGGCGAATGGAATATTGATTTTCAAAAGAATCGTGGTGCGCCTGTTTCAATTAAAGTAAGCGAACTTAAATCATGGTCTGACAATATTGATGCTGGTATAAAATATTTTTCCGGCACAGGTACTTATACAAAAATCATTACGGCACCTGCGGATTGGTTTAAAAAAGATACAGAGCTGTGGTTAAACCTCGGCGATGTAAAGAATCTTGCAGAGGTAATAGTTAATGGAAAGTCATTAGGTATTCTCTGGAAAAAACCTTTCCGTGTTAACATTACCGGTGCATTGAAACCCGGCGCAAACACTGTGGTGGTAAATGTTACAGACCTTTGGGTAAATCGTTTGATCGGCGATGCGCAACCAAATGTTACAAACAAAATAACTTATACAACGATGCCTTTTTACCAGGCAAATTCAAAATTGCAGCCTTCTGGTTTATTAGGCCCGGTGCAGATAATGTCTATTGATAGAAAGTAAATTTTTATGAGCCATACAGTAGAATAAGCATGAAGCTTTCGTTGCGTCGCACACTTGTACATTTTGTTCTTTGCTGAGCAATGAACGGGACTCAGGTATGCTACGCAATGTTTAATTTTATGTTCTCTAAAATAAAGCAATGAAAAGAATATTATTAGCCTTGTGTACACTTGTGGCATTTTACTCAAATGCCCAAACTGTTATTCCACTTTACAACGGCGCAACACCCGGCTCTGAAAACTGGGACTGGGATGAGACACAGATCAAAGCTGATATCGGCACCATCGTATCAGATGTTTCACATCCTTCGATAACAGCTTACGTGCCCGAAAATCCAAATGGAACGGCAGTGATCATTGCGCCGGGTGGTGCTTTTCATGTGCTTGCATTCGACCTCGAAGGAACTGAAGTTGCAAAGCGTTTGAATGCAAAAGGCATTACTGCTTTTGTTTTAAAATATCGCGTAGTACATAATGATCCTGCACATCCTGAAAACAGTATTGGCGCATTAATGTCAAGTGGGAATTTTAAGAAACTTGATTCTCTAAATGCACCTGTTGTGCCGCTTGCCATGCAGGATGGATTGACTGCTGTAAAATATGTACGTCAGCATGCAGCCGAATATAAAATTGATCCAAACAAAATTGGTTTTATGGGTTTCTCTGCCGGTGGCACTGTAACTATGTCTGTTGTGTATAATGCTACGGATGAAAGTCGCCCAAATTTTGTTGCGCCCATTTATGCTTATGAAGGTGCCATTATTGGTTCAACTGTTCCAACTGCTAAAACACCAATATTTATCACTGCTGCCAGTGATGATGATCTTGGCCTTGCAACACACAGTGTGCATATTTATCTCAAATGGCTCGAAGCAAAACAACCTGCAGAATTACACATGTACGAAAAAGGCAAGCATGGTTTTGGTACTAAAACACAAGGTCTTCCTGTTGATTCATGGATGGACAGATTTGCAGACTGGCTTACTATGCATGGCTTGCTTAAGAAATAAATATTGAATTTATTTGAACCGGCTTTTGCAGTACTATGATGCTTTGGTTGTGTCACTCACTTGTACGTTCTGAACATCACTGAACTTTTTGAACCACAAAGACACGAAGGAACAACGCAATCAGAAAGGCTTCGCTCAACTGAGTGTCTTTGTGCCTTAGTGGTTCAAAACTACGCTTCGGTAAAAGCTCATTTATTATCTGATAGCACACGAGTGCGACGCAACGATGTTTAATAGTAATAATGCAGTTTGGCTAAAAAAAAATAATAAAAATTAAATGGAAATAAAATACAACAGCAATTATCCATCAATTGATGACCTGCGAAAAAAAGCGCAGAAAAAAATTCCACGATTTGCATTTGAATATCTCGATGGTGGTTGTAATGAAGATGTAAACCTTGCAAAGAATACTGCGGAGTTGCGTGAAGTGGAATTGAAACCATACTACCTCAATAATTATGCAGGTGCAGATTTGAGAACAGAATTATTTGGTCATGTTTATGATGCCCCGTTTGGAATTGCGCCTGTTGGTTTGCAGGGATTGATATTTCCGAACTCACCTGAAATACTTGCCAGGGCTGCGTTTCAGCACAACATACCTTTTATACTTAGCACAGTAACCACATCCTCCATCGAGCGCATCAGCGAACTTACCGAAGGAAGGGCATGGTATCAATTGTATCACCCGGCGGAGATGAGTGTAAGGGATAGCATTATTAAAAGAGCGGCTGCGGCGCAATGCCCCGTACTTGTGGTGCTTTGTGATGTACCATCGTTTGGTTACAGACCCAGGGATATAAGAAACGGGTTAGCGATGCCACCGAAAATGACTTTGAAAAATATTTTGCAGATAATGGGCAAGCCTGAATGGGCAATAAAAACATTGATTCATGGAATCCCCGGATTTGAAACGCTTAAACCATACATGCCAAAAGGTTTGAACATGAAACAGCTTGGCGCTTTTATGAACAAAACTTTTTCAGGAAGATTGAACGAAGAAAGAATAAAACCGATTCGTGATATGTGGAAAGGCAAACTGGTACTGAAAGGAGTAGTAAGCGAAGAGGACACAGAGATGGCTTTGCGTTTGGGCTTTGATGGTATTATTGTTTCCAATCATGGCGGCAGGCAACTGGATGCAGGGCAATCGGCTATAAGATCATTACCACCTATTGTAGAAAAATATAAAGACAAGCTTACGATCATGATGGACAGCGGCATACGCTCAGGCCCTGATGTAGCAAGGGCTTTAGCATGCGGTGCTGATTTTACTTTTATGGGCAGGTCGTTTATGTATGGCGTTGCGGCATTAGGAAACGAAGGTGGAAACCATACCATATCTATTTTAAAAACACAGTTGAAACAGGTAATGGAACAGGTATGCTGCACCAATGTAAAAGATTTGCCGCAGCATATCATTCAGTAACGCCAGAAAATAAATGAAGCAAATAAAATATTACAGATATTTATGGGTTCAATATTAATCATTATCTAAACACTATTTCAAATAACACAACATGAAAAAGATAACAGGCTTGCTTTTCTCTGCTACATTAATTTTTGCTGCATGTAACAATGCACAGCAATCTTCAACCACCGGCGATTCAACTTCAACATCGTCAGTAGATGCTGCAAAAGACTGGAAGTTTGGTGTGGCATTATGGACATTTCATGATGTAAATTTTCCCACGGCGCTCGATAAAGTTGATAGCACAGGCATTGTTTATATAGAGCCAAATACTTTTCACAGCGCCGGCCCTGAATTTAAAGATTCAATGATCCTGGAACTCTCACCATCAGGTATTGAAAAACTGAAAGCATTAATTGCACAGAAAGGGTTAAAGATGGAATCTATATATATCGTTGGCGATTCAACAATCGGTTCATGGAAAAAACAATTTGATATTGCAAAAGCGTTTGGTGTGGAGTATGTAACCACAGAGCCACCGCTGAACATGTGGAACAGTATCGACAGCCTTGCCGGTGCTTACGGAATTAAAGTTGCCATTCACGAACACTGGAAAGGCTTTAGCCATTATTGGGATACAGATACAACATTGATGGCAATAAAAGACCATCCCAATTTTTATGTGTGCGCAGATCTCGGTCACTGGCCAAAGAGCGGCGTAGATCCGCTTGATGCAATAAAAAAATTAAGCGGTCACATCATCGGCATTCACTTAAAAGATATTGCGGCTTACAACGATCCCACTTTAAAAGATGTTGTTACAGGTACAGGCGTAGTTAAATTTCCTGAAATATTTGCAGAGTTAAAAAAGCAGAACTTCAACGGCCACATCTATATCGAACGCGATTCTATCGAGCCCGGTGGCAATGTGGCCTCAGTAATGCTGGAACTAAAATATTATAACGATCAGGTAAGTAAGTTGAAATAAAATCAGTATTAGCCCAGCTAAGTTATTTCATAGCATCGCCTGTTGTGTCACTCACTTTATCTGCAGAAGCTATATTGAGCAAAGCGAAAAATAGCGAAGCCAGACTTGTACTGAAGAGCAATAAGCAGCATAAAGTAATTAAATGTTTAAAAACGAAAATTGAATATTGTATTTGCGAAACAGGCAAATATTGGTGATAATAATTTTTTGTAGGTTTATTGCGCAAATACAAACGTTGTATGCTATAATGAAAAAACTTCCGTGCATATTATTAATCTTTGGGTTTTCAATTTCAGCCTTTGCTCAAAACAAACAAGTGAGTTTTGAAAAAAGACTTATTGACTATTTTCAAAAACAAACCTGGGGTCATGTTGTAATAACGAGAGACAGTCTATACAAAAGTCCTTTCAAAGGAGAATTCAATGTTTCTGTAAGCAATAACTACATCGAATTCGACACAACCCATATAGTGATTAAAAACCCATACTTCTCTGACAAATATGAGGAAGCCGAAGAAGACAAAGATTACGTCAGGAATTTCCCGAAATCATTTTCAGTTATATATGAGAACTCACTCATTTCGCTTTTTGAAAACGGAAAATTTGCTTGTTTTAAACTTGACAATTTTGAACGAGACACAGCACTTGAGAATAAATTAAACACCAGGAAATTCAAATATCATTGGATAATTGATAACCAATTGGGTGGACTATCAGGTAATTACATTTATTTATGGAATGGTAATAAATGGAGCAAATCTAAAAGTGGGTTTCCTTTAAAAAGTCAACCAAAGCTATTTGAAGATGATAAATTCATAGTTTATGGAGATTGTCACGGAGAATGGGGAGGAACGGTTTACTTTTTTGAAAAATCAACTTCAAAAACATTTTTCACCGAATCGACTTGCGCTAATACAGTTATCAAGGATTCAGGTGGATATAATGTATTGGCTCAGCTAGGACACGGTAATGGTTCGGCAGAAATAAAAACTATAGCTGACCCGACAAAATTAACTTTGGCTAAGCCAAATGAAATTAGGACAATAGTAAATGGAGAAGCTTTAGGTTATACTGACAAATCAAATGCTTTTAAGAAAAAGTTAGACTTTTACGGTGCTCAAATATTTTCTTTTTTCAATTACGGCGATAAAGTATTGTACATAGTTAATCTTTCTGATCTAACCTTTATTGCAGAAATAAAGAATAATGAAATTGAAATTGTAAACCCATTATTTTTTAGTGATCTATACACACACAACCCTGTTACCAACCAATCCGGCAACTATGCTCTGATAAATTTGGATAATTACGGAACAGGTTTATATAGAGAAATATCTGTTCTGATAATAAATGGAAATAAAATAACAAAGCTGGATTGGAATGAAGATCACAGCCGCTAACAAAAGTATCTGCAAAAGCAGGACTTGACAATGAAACATCAGCCATGTGCAGCATCAACAGTAGTTCGGGCTCTACATTATGTTGCACCTGAAACAAGATGATGCCATTTTTACAACAGATGAACGGATTGCGACGCAAGGAACGATGCCATGAAAATTTATTGCTGGTATCATATTTTTTTTCCAATCAGCGACAGTGCATGATGGCTGTGATTGTTTTCTGTTGTACTTTGAAACTGTTTATCTAACGTTTTTAAATAAATACCCCTTAACAGTTTTGCCATGAAGAAAATCATTCTGTTTCCGTTTATTTTTCAAGTGTGTTTGGTAGTGAGTTTTGCGCAAGTGAAAGTTCAAAATTTACTTACAGAGAACCGCTCAAACCCTATTGGTATTGATGTACAGCAACCTCGCTTTAGCTGGCAACTGGCAAGTGATAAAAGAAATATTATTCAGTCAGCCTATGCGATCCAGGTGTTATCTGGTAAATCTGTTGTGTGGAATTCTGGCACGGTTGAAGGAAGCCAGTCCGTACAGGTAGCTTATGGTGGCCCGGCATTGCAAAGCAATATAAAATATTCCTGGAAGGTTCGTGTTTGGGATAATGACGGCAAACCATCTGAATGGAGCGAGCATGCAATTTTTCAAACAGCTATTATGAGTGAAGCAGATGGCAAAGCAAAATGGATAGAATCGCCGCTTGATAATAATGCAGATGATCGCCCTGCGATTTTATTTCGCAGGCAGTTCAATCTTTCAAAAAAAATTAAGTCTGCTTCTGTATATGTTACCGCGCATGGTATGTATGAGCTGCAACTGAATGGTAAAAGGGTAGGGGATGCTTATCTTGCCCCGGGCTGGACGAGTTATAACAAGCGCCTTCAATACCAGATGTATGATGTTACCGCTATGATTAATAAGGGCGGCAATGCTGTTGGTGCAATGGTTGGCAATGGCTGGTACCGCGGTTATCTCGCATGGGAAAATAATAAAGATGTGTATGGTAAAAAACTGGGTTTTCTTTTTCAGCTTGAAATTGTTTACGGCGATGGATCAAAAGAAACCATTATCTCTGATGAAAACTGGAAGTCATCAACAGGACCAATAAAAACGGTTGAGATTTATCATGGGGAAACATATGATGCAAGAGATGAAAAAACAGGATGGGCAAATGCTGGTTATAACGATGCAGCATGGATCGGTGTAACTTTACCAAAAGCAACTTACGATAATTTAGTTGTTGCCGAAAATGAACCCGTAAAAAAACATGAAACCTTTAAAGCAATAAAATTAATTACCACACCTGCCGGTGAAAAAGTGCTCGACTTTGGTCAAAATTTAGTAGGCTGGGTAATGGTGAAAGCTACAGGAAAAGCCGGTGATAAAATCACGATCAAACATGCAGAAGTATTAGACAAGCAAGGTAATTTTTATACCGAAAATCTGCGTGCTGCAAAAGCAACTGCCACTTATATTTTAAAAGGCGGTGGCGAAGAAAATTTTGAGCCGCATTTTACATTTTTTGGTTTTAGATATATAAAGATTGAAGATTATCCCGGTGAAATAAACCCCGATAATTTTACGGCTGTGGCTTTATATTCTGATATGCAGCCAACGGGTACTTTCACTTCTTCCAATGCATTGATCAACCAGTTACAGCATAATATTCAATGGGGGCAACGTGGTAACTTTTTAGATGTACCGACTGATTGTCCGCAGCGAGATGAACGTCTCGGTTGGACGGGTGATGCTCAGGCTTTCTCAAGAACTGCTACTTTTAATTTTGGCGTAAACAGTTTCTTTTCCAAGTGGCTTAAAGATGTTGCCGCAGACCAGCAACCTAATGGTAGTGTGCCTTTTGTAATCCCCAATGTGCTTGGCTCAAATTCAGGCGGATCAACGGGTTGGGCAGATTGTGCAACTATTATTCCGTGGAATATGTACCTGGCTTATGGCGATAAAAAAATATTAGAGAATCAATATCCAAGCATGAAGCTGTGGGTAAAATATATGACTGACAGCAGCAAGAATGATTTATGGAATCATGGCTTTCATTTTGGCGACTGGCTCTTTTATCGCCCCTTCGATGATAACGATGGAAGATCTGCAGTTACCGATAAATATTTAATAGCACAATGCTTTTACGCCAATTCGGTGCAGTTGTTAATCAACACCGCAAAAGTGCTAAATAATCCTGAGGATGAGGAAATGTATACGACTCTATTAAAGAGGGTAAAAGATGCTTTTGTAAAAGAATATGTAACGCCTAATGGTCGCCTTATTTCCGGCACACAAACCGCTTATGTGCTGGCGTTGAATTTTGATATGCTCCCCGAAAATTTAAGAGAGCAGGCCGCTGCAAGGCTCGCCGAAAATGTAAAAAGTTACGACAACCATTTAACCACCGGTTTCCTGGGAACACCTTACCTGTGCCATGTATTAACAAGATTTGGTTACAATGATCTTGCTTATTCGTTGTTGTTGCAGGAAGATTATCCATCATGGCTGTATCCTGTAAAAATGGGTGCCACAACTATATGGGAAAGATGGGATGGCGAAAAGCCAGACAGCACTTTTCAAACTCCGGGCATGAATTCATTCAACCATTATGCTTATGGCGCAATCGGCGACTGGATGTACCGAAAAATGGTGGGCCTTGATACTTACGAAGACGGCGTTGGTTACAAGCATATAAAAGTGCAACCCCATATTGGCGGCGGTTTTACCAATGCTTCCGCATCGCTTAAAACATATTATGGTACTGTAAGCAGTGGCTGGAAAGTACAAGGCAACACTACGTTAATGGATGTTGAAATACCTGCCAATACAACTGCCACAGTATATATACCTGCGGCCAATGCAGCAGCAATAACCGAGGGCGGAAATGCATTGCCAGCCGATATAAAAGTTACCGGTACAGAGAACGGATATGTTATAGTGGATATAGGTTCGGGCGTATATCATTTTGCAGTGAGCAAATAACAGTTTAAGCTATATCAACATAAATTTATTGAAACCTGTTATGCGTAAAGCATAGCAGGTTTTTATTATTATGAGCCAGACTTTATTACTGCTATGAGGCTTCCGTTGCGTCGCACTCTTGTGCGTTCTGCGCATAGTTGAGCAATGTGCATCTGCAAAATTAAATACAGTTCTGTTATTGATGCCGGCAGTTTAAAAATACGCTTCGGTAAAAGCCGAAAAATGTTATGCAGTACAAGAGTGCGACGCAAGGAACGATGCTCAAAGAACCGCTCTCGGGTTCAAAAAATCTCTACAGCAAAATTTGAGTTTATTCGGCAAGGGAAGCAGGTTAACAGATATATTCCTTCTTCTATGTAAAAATCTCCTGTTAACTTTAGACATAATTAACCGCTTCGCATGAAACCAATAACTGCACTTCTTTTATGTACATTAATTGTCGTTAATGCCCTTGCACAAACAACAACCGTACAACAACTTGATGCAACTTTTACACAACTGTATAAAACCAACCGTTTCAATGGAACTGTTTTGTACGCAGAGAAAGGAAAAGTATTGTATAAAAAAGCCTTTGGTGTAGTGGATTATACAACTAATCAGCCGCTTACCACACAGTCTTCATTTAACCTTGCTTCTGTAACCAAGCAGTTTATTTGCATGAGTATTTTAATACTGCAGGAAAAAGGTGAGTTGCAAATTGATGATGATGTAAAAAAGTATATCCCCGAATTGCCTTATGAAAATATTACTATCCGCAACCTGATGACACATACTTCAGGAATTCCTGAATACTTTGATATTTTCCAACGTTACCGCGGTACACTTGATACACTTACCAATGACATGATGATTCAACAGTTTGCCCAATATAAACCTGCATTGGATTTTGAAACCGGCACAAAATGGAATTACTGCAATACCAATTATGTGTTACTGGCAAGTATTATTGAACGTGTATCTAAAGCGTCTATTAAAGATTTTATAAGTAAACATATCACGGAACCTTTAGGCATGAAAGATACTTATGTGTACACAGATATTATGCCTGCTGTTCCTGCCAATCATGTATATGGTTTTTCTGAAGGGAATGGCAAACGTGTATTGAACGATCTTACTAACATGGATGGTGTAGCAGGAGATGGCAATTTATATTCTTCCGTAGAAGATCTTTTTAAATGGGATCAAATTTTATATACAGAAAAACTGGTAAAGAAGACAACACTGGAACAGGCATTTAAACCGGTGCATTTAAAAAATGATTCTACTTATCCTTATGGTTTTGGCTGGTTCATTGATAAAGAAAATGAAAATTTTCATCATACCGGTAGCTGGGTGGGGTTTCGAAATATCATTTGCCGGGATATAAAAAATCAGCGCACATTAATTGTATTAAGCAGTGGCGACAATGATATGGGAAGAAATATTGCTGCATCTGTTTTTAATAACAAACCTTTTGCCATTCCCTCCACTTTTCTTATTACCAATGTAAAATTAATAGATGGCACAGGCATACCTGCACGCAACGCCTCAGTAAGAATAGAAGATAACAGGATTGTTGCGGTAGGTGATCTCAAACCTTTTGATGGAGAAACTATAATTGATGGAAATGGAAAAGTGCTTGCTCCCGGTTTTATAGACAGTCATAGTCATGTCGAAGGATCGTTGTCAAAATATCCTGAAGCTATTGCCGCATTGAACCAGGGTGTTACAACTATAGTCGCCGGGCAGGATGGAGAAAGCGACCCGATAGATAGCATCAAAGCTGAATTAAAAAAGACTCCTGTTGCCATTAATATTGCAACTTACACAGGTCATGCAACAATAAGGGAGCAGGTAATGGGCACAGATAATTTGGGCAGGCCTGCTACTGCAGCAGAACTGGAAAAAATAAAAATCATATTAAAAGATGAATTGCAGAAAGGTTCATTGGGGCTTTCAACCGGATTGGAATACGAAGCCGCTTTTTACAGCAACCGTGATGAAGTAATTCAACTGGCCAAAACAACCGCCGAACAAAAAGGAAGGTATATCAGTCACATCAGAAGTGAAGATATTACCATGTCAGATGCTGTTGAAGAGATCATCAATATTGGCCGCGAAGCAAAATTGCCTGTGCAAATTTCTCATATCAAGATTGCATTAAAAGATGATTGGGGAAGTGCAGCGGATCTGCTTGCGCAACTGCAGCATGTAAGGGCGCAGGGCATAGATATTACTGCTGATTGTTACCCGTATGAATTCTGGAACAGCACACTGCGTGTATTATTTCCTAAGAAAGATTTTACCAGTATTGAGGGTGCAAATTTTGCGGTGGCCCATCTCTTCGATCCCGAAGGTTCGGTGCTGGTGCGCTTTGCAGCCGATACTGCTTACAAAGGAAAAACGGTTGCCGCTGTTGCAAAACTGCGCAATGAAACGCCTGCACAAACATTACTGTATCTTATCGCTGCGTCAGAAGCGTATGAAAAACTACACCCCGGTGTAAATGCTGAAACGGTAATGGGTAAATCAATGACAGATGCAGATGTTATTGATTTCTTATCATGGCAGCATACCAATATCTGTTCGGATGGTGCTAATGGCGGGCATCCACGTGGTTATGGTGCGTTTACAAGAGTGCTGGCAAATTATGTGCGTAATAAAAAAATCATGTCGCTCGAAACAGCTATCAATAAAATGACGGCGCTTTCTGCGGAGCATGTGGGTATTAAAGATCGTGGTATTATTGCAGCCGGTTATTAT
>JANXWM010000587.1 GCA_025351145.1 Chitinophagaceae bacterium | reverse complement strand
CGGATGATCTCGTAAGCAGGGTCTTCGCCGCCGCTTTTTACAATTACTTCCTTCATCGTTGTTTGCTGCGGCGATAATTGAAAGTCGAGAATTGCATCACCATCTTTTACTAAAATTATTTTCTCAACTCTTGCATAACCCACATACTGGCAAACGATAGTGTAAGTGCCTGCATTGAGTTGCAGAAAATAAATTCCCTGGTTATTGGTAGCTGTTCCTTTGCTGGTTCCTTTTATAAGTATAGATGCAAAAGGCAAAACATTTCCTTTCTCATCGGTAACCTTTCCTGATATTTTTCCTGCCAAAGCAGCAAAAGAAATAACGAAAAAAGATGCAGTAAAAAAGGCAGGTAAATATTTTTTCATAAAGGAAAATAAGGTGAAAGGATGCAACGAAAATAGAAGTGTAAAGGTTACAGAAAAGCGAAAATTAAAAATGTCTTTTAATTGTGGCATTACTGAAGAAGAGTTTTATGGTTTTTTGTAGCCAGGCTGAGGTTTTCCATAGCATCGCCTCTTGCGTCGCACACTTGTACATGCTAAACACTTATGAGCTTTCAACAGCCATGACGGGGTATAAAAAAAATGTTTGTAAATTTAGTTTGGGGCCGGCTGTTGAAAGTTCAACTGCGTTATACAGTACAAGTGTGCGACGCAAGGAACGATGAGTAAAAGATTCTTTAGCGTGGCTAAAAAAATCACTCATGCTGCTTCAATAAATTTGATTTTGTAAACAGGAATCTTGCAAATTGCAAAATGCATATCTTGTGTTTATGGAACATATTGCACACTTACAGAAAGATAAAAAGCTTGCACAGATTATTGCCGAACCTTTTGCTGAAGTTCGCGTAAGAAAAAATATACCGCTTACTTTAATTAGCAGCATCATGAGCCAGCAACTGAGCACCAAAGTGGCCGATATAATTTATAAGAGATTTCTTGCATTGTATGACAGTAAAGAACCCACACTGCAGCAGGTTTTAGATACACCGCTTGAAACGCTGCGATCTATTGGCCTATCGAATGCCAAAACAAATTATGTGCACAATGTTGCGCGGTTTTGCAATGAGCAAAAGATCACCGATAAAAAAATTAAGGGCATGAGCAATGAAGAAATTATTGCGCTGCTTACACAGATAAAAGGTGTGGGGCAATGGACCGTTGAAATGCTTTTGATGTTTACGCTTGGCCGCGAAGACTTGCTGGCACTGGATGATCTTGGCATTCAGCAAGCGATGATAAAATTATATAAACTGGATAAGTTGGATAAAAAACAACTGCGCGAAAAGATGATAAAAATATCATCTAAATGGAGCCCTTACAGAACACATGCATGCCTGTACCTATGGCGCTGGAAAGATGGTAAATAAAAAGGCATGCAGCTTCCGGAACTGCATGCCTTTGCCTTTTAATAATTTTAGTTTAAAGATTTATTGGATTAATAACTTCTACCAGGCTTTTGTTATCCTGGTTATCACTGATTTTCCAGATGCTGAAATAATAAACATTGCTGCTTTCATTTTTCATCAGCTTAATCTGTTTGTCGAAGCTTTTGTCGGTATAACCTTTCAGGAATACTATTTCACCGGCTTCATTATGTACAACCAGTGTAAACTTTTCTCCGGTAATGTTATTGATCTTTACGTTAAAGATTAATTCATTACTGTCGGTGCCTGCAAACTGGACGGAGTTTGCATTATCTGCACTAATAATCTCTATAATGTTTTTATTGGCTGCCATACTTTGCTGCGGAACAAAACTTAATATTGATGCAGCTGCTGCCAATGCCAGTATAAATTTTTTGCTGTAATTTTTTGTACTCTTTTTCATCATTTTCTTTTTTTAATTTTAATAATCCCCCGAACACATTTATTTTATTAAACACCCGGAAAAGAAACACGCCTAAAACCAAATAAATTTTTAACAAACGCTTTCTGTATTCTATAAAACCTTTTAATTAATGTGTATTATTTACACATATAAATACCAAATTAGATAAAAGGTAACCCATGAAAAGGTTTCTTTAACATTTGAGCAGGTCAAAAAATCTTTTTTAGCTGAGTTAAAGCAATAAAAAAGCACGCAGTATTGTACCGCGTGCTTAAGCATTTAAAAATTGCTTTTAGAGTTGTGTTATTACAACATCATCAACCACTTTTGTTGTTGCATTTACTTCAAAAGTATTTGCGAGGCTTTTGTTTGGTGAAATAATGCTGAAACTAAAATAAGTTCCGTTGGTTTCGTCTTTCAGTATTTTGATCTTTTTATCGAAAGCTTTGTCGCTGTAGTCTTTCGAGAACAATACATCACCTTCTGCATTTTTAATAACAAGTGTAAACTTTTCACCCGTAATGTTATTGATTTTTACATCAAACATCAGGGCGTTTGTTGCACTGCCGGCAAATTGAACAGATGTTGTGTTATTGGCTGATAAAATTTCAATAGCGTGTTTGCCTTTTGCCATGCTTTGTGCAGGTGCAAATGCGAATACAGCTGTTGCAATTAACACTGCCGGGATAAATTTGCTGCTGATAATTCTTACAAATGTCTTCTTCATGATTCTGATTTTTTCGTTTAAAAATAAATGTTCATTCACATGCACGCAATCATGTTAAAGCATTCATTGGTGAAAGGCCACCAATAAATCGTGCAGTATAAACTAATGGTCTAAGCTACTGGCTTATTTTAAAGTTTTGTAATACAACATCATCTACCACTTTGGTAGTAGCGTTTACTTCAAAAGTGTTTTCAAGGTCTTTGTTTGCTGAAACGATACTAAAATTCAAATAGGTTCCGTCGGTTTCGTCTTTCAGTATTTTTATTTTTTTGCTGAAAGCCTTGTCAGTATAATCTTTCGAGAATAATATCTCGCCTTCTGAATTTTTAATAACAAGTGTGAACTTTTCCCCGGAGATATTATTGATTTTTACATCGAATATCAGGGCGTTTGTTGCACTGCCTGCAAATTGAACAGATGTTGCGTTATTCGTTGATAATATCTCTACGGCTTGTTTGCTGTTTGCCATGCTTTGTGCAGGTGCAAATGCGAATAATGCTGTGGCAATTAACAATGCCGGGATAAATTTGCTGCTGATAATTTTTACAAATGTCTTTTTCATGATTCTGATTTTTTGTTAAAAAAATATTGTTGTTCATAGGCAAACAATCATGTAAAAGCATTCATCTATGGTGGGCAATTTTTAGAGAAGGAGTAAAGACCCGGATGGGTTTCAACTGCTTGGGTTTGGGTAAGATTTTGCGTTAACGTGTATTTCTTACACTTATTAATACTTCTTTCTTTAAAAGGTAACCCAAACTCAAAAAAATAAATTATTATTTTTTATTATATCCAACTCAGTATTGGGTTTCAAAAGAATTATCGGTGCAATTTACAGTGGCTGTAGCAGGTATAAATGTTAAATTATTATGAAGCCGGTCACCTCCATTATCCAAAAAGTGGTTAGTGTCGCAATTATCTCCATCGCAACAGGGTAGAGCATTCGTATTACAAACGGGGCATTGATAATGCCCGTGTACATGAATCAATTGTACAGTATGCCCGCAAAACAAACATTGCTGCTGCATAAATTATTTATACTTTTTTATTTAGTGTCTGCCACAGCAAATCTTTCAGTTCGGTTAACCCTTTTTTTGTAAGGGAAGATATAAATACATTCGGAATATTTGCAGGCAGTTCCTTTGAAATAGCTTCTTTTTTTTCAAGTTCATTATATTTTACAAAATCTTTAACAGCTTCGTCGAAAAAGATTGGCGACGAATATCCATAGGACAATCCGAGACCATAATAACTTTTTCTATCTTCGGGATTTAATTCTATTGCTTTGTTGTAATTATCTATAGATTGGCCCAGTGAACTTTCTACAAAGTACACTCTCCC
>JANXWM010000183.1 GCA_025351145.1 Chitinophagaceae bacterium | reverse complement strand
GCATCATTTAATTGCTGCAAGCTACACGCAACGGCTGAAAAGGAAAAGTAAAAATTTGAGTGGCCTGTCGTGCGTTTGCTCATCAGTGTTCAGAACCCTGAAGAGTGCGACGCAACAGGTGATCCCATGAAAAACCTGTGCCCGGCCACAAAAAAAATTCCTTTTCGCTGTAACATTCAAAACGCTGTAACGTATAACAGGTGTAATTTTAACGCACAGACCAAGAAATACTGTTTATGACGGAAAGGGAATACAACGAATGTGTACATCAATATGCGGACAACGTGTTTCGCTTTATCGTGAAGAATTTGCGGCACGAGGAAGATGCGAAAGATATTGTACAAACCGCTTTTGAAAAGCTTTGGCGCAACAGGGATGCAGTGGAAAACAGCAAGAGCAAATCGTATTTATTTACGGTGGCATACAACCAGATGATCGATCATTTAAGAAAGGTAAAAAGGATACAACTGAAAGATGAATTTACAGGAGATACAAGGGTACAGCACCAACCGGCAAATAACCTTAAAAAAGCATTGCAGGATGCACTTAACCGCCTGAATGAAGTACAGAAAAGCCTGGTAATGCTTAAAGATTACGAGGGTTACAGCTACGATGAAATTGGGAAAATTACCGGGCTTAACGAAGGACAGGTAAAAGTGTACCTGCACCGTGCAAGGCTTACTTTACGCAATTATTTAGTGAGCCCTGAAAATGTGATGTAAGGATGCAGGATTTAAATGTAAGAATTGGGTTTAAAACCCGAAAATTGTAACAGCAAACAAATATGAACATGATTAACAGGAATAATTACGAAGAATTTTTTCTAATGTATGTTGACAATGAGCTACCCGCCTATCAACGTGCAGAAGTGGAGTTTTTTGTAGAGCAAAACCCTGATCTGCAGCAAGAGTTTGAAACGCTGAAGCAGGCTGTATTGTTTACAGATGATGCCCTTATGTTTAATGATAAACAGAGCCTGCTTAAAATGAACACTGGCATTGGCATTGATAATTATGAAGAATATTTTCTGCTTGATATTGATGGTGAATTAAACGAAAAAGAACATGCAGAAGTTGAACAATTTATTTTACTGCATCCGGAACTGCAGCCACAATTTACGCTTCTTAAGCAAACTGTTTTAGAACCTGAGCAAATTACGTTTACTGATAAACAATCTTTATACAGAAAAGAAGAACGAAGGGTAATTCCTTTTACATGGATGCGAATGGCTGTTGCTGCTGCTTTAATTGGTATTGCAGTGTTGGTTTGGTGGATGCTGCCTGCGGGAACGGATAATAATAATCTTGCCATTGTACAGCAGCCCGGCAAAACAACAATTGCACCAGTAACAAATGATACTGAGATTAAACAGCAACCCGCTGTTAAACCTGAACAGCAAAATAATAATGATGTAGCAGCATTAACGGCACGGGGCGATAAAAAGAACAGCAGTATTGCAACTCCGGTTAAAATAAAAACAACGCAAAACAGCAATAAAGCAACCGCTGCAACTAACAATAATATCGCTGCAAATTCAACAGGGCATAATAAGCAGAACAGTACTTTAGCACAGGAAGTAATAGTGCCGCAACAAAAAGAGGATGTAATTGCATACAATGCTCCTGTTAATAATAACAACAATGGTATGCACACACAAACAGCTATAGAAAATACAAAGCAGCAGGATATTGCTGCCAACAGTATTATTCAGCCGGTGGTGTACAAAGAACTGAATACTGACGATGATAAAGACCAGTCGCTCTATGTAGGCAACCTTAATCTCAATAAAAATAAATTACGTGGCGTAATAAAAAAAGTGGGCGGATTATTTGCGGCAAAATCTAAAACCGCACTCGCCTCAAACGAGCAGGGCAAACTGCAGGTTGCCGGTCTTGAATTCAATAAAAATTAATACTATCTATTTTAATCACACATTTATGAAGAGGATTATTTACACAGTAGCGGCAATGCTGCTAACAGCAACGGGATTTGCCCAAACAGATACAGCCAGGAACACCGGAC
>JANXWM010000181.1 GCA_025351145.1 Chitinophagaceae bacterium | reverse complement strand
GGTGCAGAGATTGATGATGTAGAAATAAACTGCGACCTGTATTTAAAAAACCTGTAAGCAAGAATACAAGCTCCAAAATTTAATTTACTTCAAAAGTGATGGACTGTTTTTGCCGGTAAAATACGGGCTTCCCGTCCTGCTTTGCTGCCTGCCATTTTGGGCTTTCTTTTATAATCCGCAATACTTCCATATCGCCTGACCATTCGCATGACTTCATGAGAAAATAGTCTTTATCAATATCACCTTCTTTATTGATCATAAATAAAACTACATCAGTGTATTTACCCCGGCCCAATATATTCATCAGGCGATCTGGCGTTTTTAAATTTTCGCTGATATAGTTTTGCCAGGCTTTAGTACCGTTTTTATACTTTGCTTCAACCTGTTCATGCTTAACGCTATTCCATTCAATTGAATCTTTGATCCGCTTCTCTTCAAGCGGGATTGTATTGCCGTCTGCATCTGTATAAATACCGGCATCATAGTCAGATTTATTTGCAAACTTGCCCAAATTATACCGCATGATTAAGTAGGTTTTATCATTTCGGTAATATACCCAGTCATTATCTTTTTTACCATTTACAACCCAGCCGGTACTGTCTAAATTTCCATTTTTATTGTACCAGCAAAATCTGCCATTGGGTACAGAAAGGTCTTCATCGCTAAAAGATTCCTGCCTGATCATTGGGCCATTTTTATTATAGCTTCTTGCAATATATACTGAATCGCTTTCCTTTACAACATGCGTAAAATACATGGCTTCATCGATGTTTGCTGCAGTACTCCAGTCTTTTTTATACATGTAGACCTGGCTGTTATCCTCTTTTTCTTTTTGGGCATGAAGCGGCTGGATAAAAGCCAATAAACAGTAAAAATTGAAAAATAAAGTGATTTTCGAAAACCGCATAGGTTAAAGTTTTTTGGTTTAGTACAAGAACAAAAATTGATGATACTGCAAATATCTGAATTTAATTCTCTTATTTCCAACGCCAATCTTTTTAGGTATAATCAATATTATCGTGACGTTTTTTTGCTGAAATATGTTGCGAACGTACAAGAGTGCGACGCAAGTAAAGCTTCATAATAATTCCTCAGCCCGGCTCAAAAGAAATAACAAACGGATTATTCAGCAGGCAAATACAATTTCACTGTTCCTTTTTTAAAAGCTACTTCATCGAGGTGCCCCATCTTTGTTTTGGCGGCATTTAAAATGTGCATGTGCAAATGCGTTTCGCCGGGTGCGAAAATTACTTTACCGTCTGTGGCAAAAAAACCAACAATCTCGCAGGAGTCATTTTTTAACTGAAAGTACTGGTGCATCTGATCTGCATCGCCGGGGGAATGTATCTGCATGCCTTCGGGCACATCAATTACATAAATGGTTGCAGAATCTACTGTTGCTGTAAGCCTGAAGGCAAATGGCTGCGGCGCATTTTTTGTTGCAGTAACAAGGTAACCGTCAAGCTGCTGAACGGTTAGGATACTATCCGGCAAAGCCTGCTCTTTCCAGTTGTTTACGTGGGTGTAAGCAAAAAAAGGCGCTTTAATATTAAAGGTTTCTTCTACTTTAATGGCTGTATCGTTTATTACGGTTGCCTTGTAGGCTTTGCCACCGTTAATCATAATTTCACCGGTAAGGTTTTCTATTGGGCCAAGTCCGTAGAGATGTTCTTTATCAGCCATGGTATCGAGGCTGATGGTTGCGCCGAGCTGCCCCTGCCACATGGTTTTTTTTACTGACCCCGCAATCTTTACCGCACTCCTGCTTTTAGCAGGTTTATCTTTTGAACTACAGCTTACAAAGGCAACGCATACCAGTATATATAAAACGGGGAACAGCTTTTTAAGTATCATATTATTTTCATTTATTGTAAACGAAAATAATACCTGCAAACGGAATTATAATGACTGTTTTAAATAATAAGGAACTGCAATTTTACGGGCATAGCTTAACCGCCTGTTAATGGAGGAGCCGATGCCGGAAGCATTTGGATAAAGCAGCTTAATACGAATCTTTTAGCCTGCCAAATAATTACCTGCAGGTAAAAATGATTACCCATCAACTATTGCCTGTAAGCTGCTGTTAAGATGTTTGAAGCATACTTAA
>JANXWM010000157.1 GCA_025351145.1 Chitinophagaceae bacterium | reverse complement strand
GCAGAAATGTATCACCCTTTTTCGATGGGAGAGACTGCGGAGAACGTGGCAAAGCAATGGAACGTAAGCCGTGAGGCTCAGGACATGTTTGCGTTACAATCTCAACAAAAATATGCTGCCGCTCTTGCTGCGGGTAAATGGAGCGATGAAATTATTCCTGTTGAAATTACCGATAATAAACAACCAACCGTTTTTGTTCAGGATGAACACCCAAGAGAAACCACACTTGAAAAACTTGCCGGATTAAAACCGGCTTTTGCAAAAGATGGAAGCGTAACGGCTGGTAATTCTTCGGGCATTAATGATGGCGCTGCTGCTATGTTGCTGGCAAGTGAAGAAGCGGTAAAATTATTTAACCTTAAGCCGCTGGCAAGAGTGGTAAGTATGGCTGTTGCAGGTGTTGATCCTTCGATCATGGGCATTGGCCCGGTGCCTGCTTCACGCAAAGCTTTATTGCGTGCAGGTTTAAAGGCTGCTGATCTTGATTTGATTGAACTGAATGAAGCATTTGCTTCTCAATCGCTGGCTTGCATGAATGATCTTGAATTAGATGAAACAAAAGTGAACGTAAATGGCGGGGCTATTGCCTTGGGACATCCACTGGGGTGCAGCGGGGTAAGGATTTCCACAACACTGATTCATGAAATGAAAAAGCGAAACTCAAAATATGGTTTGGCAACTATGTGTGTTGGAGTAGGGCAGGGGGTAGCAGTGATATATGAAAATGTCTGAACGTAGATTTGGAAAGATTTAAAGTATTAGATGGATTTAACACAGATTTTTTAATAGAAATTTTTTTGGGTCCAGCAGGAGATTTTTATGGCATCGTACCTTGCGTCGCACACTTGTACTGCAGAATACAATTGAGCTTTTAACAGCCAATACAATCCACGCCAAAATCCAGGTTTAAAATATAGCATTGAGATAGATTACTGGTAATACATTTGGTCTAAATAAAACAAACCATCTTCTTTTTTCCAGTACCAGAATTTCTTCTTGTAAACGCAATGCGTACCTTTTAAAGATTTTATAGCATAAGCGTCCGGAACATACAACACTTTTGGCGGAATAGTTTTATAACGGGCTTTAAGGTTTGCCTGTTGTTGGGGTGTAAAGGCTCTTGCCATGGTTGAATAATCAGGTTTAAGATTTGCCCCTGCCGGTAATTTGCCTGCAGGTGTAAGTATTTTTCCATAGCCATCAATAACAATTAATGCGCCTGCTGCAGGTGGTGCTACGGGCACCGAATTTACTGAGTCAACAATTGTATTTTCTTTTTTGCCTGTTACGGTATTTGAAGAAGAGTTTGGTACTGCTGAACCTGACTTTGATCCTGATGTTTTTGATGGAACTGATTTTTTACTGCATGCAGATAATGCAGTGATGGCAATAATCACAAAGATTAGCGGTCTCATTTTTTGAGTTTTAAAATGATATTCTAATACTGTGCCAAATAAAAATCGCAATGCTCCATATTGATATGTCGTACAAGAGTGCGACGCAAGTAAAGTTTCATAGTACTTCAAATGCCAGGTCAATAAAATGTATTTACTTATACCTGTAAACAGGTCTTGTAAGGCAGGTTGGGCCGCCGCCACCTTTTACGCTGATGTCTTCTCCTTTATACACAATTACTTTGCAACCTGCATTTTCCAATGCCGCTTTTGTTTTAGTATTGCCGTCTACCATTAAGCAGACGCGTGGAGCAAGTGCTAACACATTACAACCCATTGATTCAAATTCTGCATCGGGAACTTCTACCAATTGATAACCGCGCTGCAACAAAAGGTTGCGAAATGCAATCGGCATTAACGGAGAATAAACAACAGCGAGATCCTTATCAACAGGGCTTAATATTGACATGAGATGAAATACGTCTGACGGGCCTTTGTAATGCGGCAAAGGGACTGTGATTACCTGCACGCCTAATGGTTGCAGCAAAGCCGTAAGCTGCCTGATGCCTTCTTCGTTGGTACGGTAGGTATGGCCAGCTGCAAGTGTATGTTCATCGAGCCAGGCAACATCGCCGCCTTCGAGCGTACCGGGTGAAGTGATTGTACCAAGCACTGCAATTCCATTTGCTTCAAATGCTTTTTGCTCAGCAAGCGGTTCATTCATTCTTGCAGCTTTGCCCATATTACACATGATCATTCCTCCGTTGGTGGCGATGGCTGCATCGCGGCAATAAATAGAATCCATATTTACGCTTTCATCCTGTGGCAGGTGAAATATTTCTGCACCAATCTCCTGTAAAATGGATTCAAAGTTTTTATACTCACCTGATGCTTTATTGAGATCAGGCTTACCTAAATAGTTCAACTGTTTCCAGTGCTGTTCAATATGCGCATCACTTATAAAAGCCTGTTCTACATTTTTAATAAACAGGGATTTTATTTGTCCAATTTCGGAGTGGCAGGTTATGTTCATACGTTGTTTTTATTAATCGTAACTTTTAAAAGTTCTGGCATTTATCCCGATTTAACCGGGAGGGATTTAGGGTTTCTTCTTCCAAAGCATCCAAACATAAAACGGTATACCGGCAATTAGTGCAATAAATCCCCAGTAAACAATTTCCTGTCCGGAGCCTGCAACCATCCACAAAGAAAACAAGAAAGCAATTGATGCAAGTGCAATTGATTGTAACCAGGTTCGTTTGGAATATTTTTTTTCAAATCTTATAATTACAAATGATACGGCAGAAAAAAGATAAGGCACCAGCACGGTTAATGTTGAAAGCAGGATCAAGAATTTAAACTGCTCTGCAAGCCCTTTTGTATAATTCATGATCATCATTGCAGATACCAGTATGCTTCCGGTAATGATACCTAAAGCAGGCACTCCTTTTTTATTCAGCCTGCCGAACAGTGGTGGAAATAAATGATCTTTTGCAATGGCAAAGGGCATCTGCCCCTGTATCAATATAAATCCGTTTAAAGTTCCAATGGCTGCAATTGCCACACCTCCGCTTATCCAGTAAGCGGCACCCTTGCCCCAAATAATGGTTGCTGCATCGGCAAAAGGTGTAACAGAATGCTGCAGGTCTTTTGCCGCTATCATGCCCATTACACTTATACTGCTTAAAATATAAATAACCGTAGCGGTTAATGTACCCAGCATGGTAGCACGTGGTATTGTTTTTTCAGGATTGTGTACACTGCCGGATGGTATGGTGGCGCATTCTATACCAAGGAACGCAAAAAAGGTTAAGGTGGTTGCAGCAGTAATGGCTGACCAATTTGATGTGCCGCTTGCATTAAATGGAATAAAATTTTTGAGCTGTATAAAAAACAATCCACCAACCGCAACAGCAATCAATGGGATTATTTTTAAAATAGTGGTTACCAGTTGAAACTTACCCGATGCTGCAATGCCTTTTGTATTTATCCAGGTAATAATCCATATTGTACCCAACCCGGTTAATATTGCAGCCAAAGCATTGCCTGCAAGTACGGGAAAAAATGTACTCATGGCACTTACAAATGCCACGGCAATAGCAGCATTGGTACACCAGGTAGAAAGAAGGTAACCCCATGCTACCAGGAAACCCGCAAAATCGCCAAGGCCCCTTCTTGTATATGCATAGGGGCCGCCATCTGCATGCGGCATTAGTTTGCTTAGATGGCTAAAAATCTTTGCCAGCATAAAGGCTCCAATTGCAGAAAACAACCACCCCAATAAGCTGATGCTGCCATAAGCAGCTAAAGCAGCAGGCATTAAAAATACACCAGCGCCAATCATATTGCCAACTACAAGTGAAGTACTTGTCCAAAGACCCAATTTATTTTCTTGTGATAAAGGTTCAGACATTTACGGCAAATTTTATAAATGAAAGAGTAAGATACTATTTTCTCAATACCCATAAGTGGTTAATGCATTCTTTTAAAACTGTACTTGCTGATGTATGTAGCGGAGGAGGCTTAAGCTGCTAAATGTTATACAGTATAAGAGTGCGACGCAAGAAAAGTATCATAGAAATTCCAATGCCCGGTTCAAAATATTTTTTCATTTTATCAAGTGTACATTAATGATTTATCTTTACAAAAACATGATGCAAATGAAAATAGTTTTACTCAGTTTTATTTTATGCTGCAGCCTTTGTGTACATGCACAGGAGAATTATGAGATACAGGTTTACGGCGCACAAACGCAGCAAAAGAACAGTACAATTTTTGAACTGCACAGCAATTATACTTTTGATGGCGAACGTGAAATTGTAAAAGGTGTGCGGCCAGCTTATCATGCGCTGCACGAAACGATAGAAATAACGCAGGGCATTACAGATAATTTTGAACTGGGTTTTTACCTGTTTATGAATTACCTGCCCGATTATGGTTTTCAGGTAATTGGTACGCACATCCGCCCACGCATAATGGCACCTGCAAAATGGAACCTTCCGGTGGGTTTAAGTTTATCTGCCGAGGTTGGTTATCAAAAAGCAACCTATTCTTCAGAAACATGGAGCGTTGAGTTAAGGCCCATTATAGATAAGCAGTGGGATAAATTATATGTATCGTTAAACCCCACATTGGGCATTCAGTTGAAAGGTGTTGAAAAGCAATCAGCGCCTGCATTTGCGCCAAATATAAAATTGGGTTACGCCTTCTTTAAAAACATAAGCCTTGGTACAGAATACTATGGCGATCTTGGCCCGCTGAATGCTTTTGAAAAAGGGCCTCAGCAGAGCAATGCTCTATTCGCAGTACTCGATTTGCTCAACAATAATAAATGGGAATTAAACACCGGCGCTGGGTTTGGACTTACGCCTGCAACAGATGGGTTTGTGTTTAAAGTTTTGGTAGGCAGAAAAATAAAATGGAAATAATTTTTGAGCCAATCTTTTGGTTTGGTACTGATCGTTCCTTGCGTCGCACTCTTGTACTTTCAAATTATATATTGAGCTTTTATCTAAGCGTAGATAAACAGCCGGGGCTTATCATAAATTATAAACTCCATTCTTTCATGAGTTCATCCATTCTTTCAGGCGAGAGGGAAGGCGTATCATATTGATGCGCCAATTTTCTTTGTCGGTAGGCTTCGTAAATGCTTACAGCACAGGCTACAGAAATATTCAGGCTTTGAATAATGCCCATCTGCGGTATAATAAAATTACCATCGGCCAAAGCCCTTGCTTCTTCACTTACGCCGCTATGTTCATTACCAAAAACAAGTGCAACGCTTCCTGTAAAATCAATACTGTAGAGGCTAATAGCATCTGTTGCGAGATGTGTGGTATAAATATACTGATAGTTTTTTCTTAGAGCTTCAAAACACAAAGCGGGATCTTCAAACTGGTGAACCGTGAGCCATTTAACCGCACTGCTCCCGCTTTTAAAACCCCACTTTTTATGCCTTGGAATTTTTGTGTTCAGCACATATACATCCTGTATACCCACAGCATCGCAGGTACGCATAACCGCCGATACATTGTGCGGGTCTTCCACATTTTCAATTACCACCGTAAGGTTTGCCTGTCGTTGGTTTAGTACACGGGTTAATTTATTGGTTCTTTCAGGTGTCATATTCCGTATGCGGATTAATGATCAATTACAAAATGAAAAACAGGTATGCAATAACTCAAATAAATGCCTTTACCATTTCTTTTGAAACTGGCAAAGTAATGATAGAAATATTAAACGGATGTATTGTTTTTGCTGAAGATTGAACCGAACGTACAAGAGTGCGACGCAAGGAACGCTTCATGTACATTCTTCAGTTAGGTTCAATACATGTATTTTACTAATTGGTTTAGATAATAATTTCTAAACCAGGATAGAGTTGTATTTCGGGTTATTGGCAGCTTTGATCTTTAAAAAAATATTTAGTCTTTGCTTGTAAGTGTTTTTTTGATTTTTTCAATACTTGAAACAAATTTTGTAATAACGCGGTGCCGATTTTTGTCAAAATTAAAACGGTAAATTCAACTATTTACCCCTACTTTTGCCGACTTCTGAATTATAAACGTTACACGACACGAACCGCCCCGTAAGGCGGTGGTGAGTTGAGTGTGGCCTGTTTTTTAAAACAAAATAGACACATGAAATTATCTCAGTTCCGCTTCGATCTTCCACTGAACCTTATTGCTCAAAACCCTACCAAACGCCGTGAAGACAGCCGTATGATGGTGATCCACCGTAAAACGGGAGAGATGGAAAACAAACATTTTAAAGATATTATTGACTACTTCGACGACAAAGATGTTTTTGTAGTAAATAACACCAAAGTTTTCCCTGCACGCATGTATGGCCGTAAGGAAAAAACAGGTGCACGTATTGAAGTGTTCCTGCTTCGCGAATTAAATAAAGCAAACCGTTTATGGGATGTTATTGTTGACCCTGCACGTAAAATACGTGTTGGCAATAAACTTTATTTTGGAGAAAATGATGAACTGGTTGCAGAAGTAATTGATAATACCACCAGCCGCGGAAGAACCATCCGTTTTCTTTGGGATGCTGATGAAGAAAGCTTTAAAAAAATGCTTGAATTCCTGGGCGAAACCCCGTTGCCTAAATACATCAAGCGCAAGCCGGATGAGGAAGATAAAGAACGCTATCAAACCGTTTATGCAAAACACGAAGGTGCCGTAGCGGCACCAACTGCGGGTTTACATTTTAGCCAGGAGCTTATTAAGCGTTGCGAAATAAAAGGCATCCGTTTTGCAGAACTTACCCTGCATACAGGCCTTGGTACTTTCAGGCCCATTGAAGTGGAAGATCTAAGCAAACATAAAATGGATGCCGAGTATTACAGAATTGATGAAGAAGCCTGCCGCATTGTAAACAAAGCCAAAGAAACAGGCCACCGCATCTGCTCTATTGGTACCACAACCATGCGTGCAATGGAAACAAGTTTTACTGCGCAAAAATTATTAAAACCAAGTGAAGGCTGGACCAATATTTTTATTCATCCGCCTTACCAGTTTAATGTAGCAGACAGTTTGGTAACTAACCTGCATTTGCCTAAAACCAGCTTATTAATTATGGTTTGTGCTTTTGCCGGCTACGATCTTGCAATTGAAGCATATAAAAAAGCCATTAAAGACAAATACCGTTTCTTTAGTTATGGAGATGCGATGATGGTTATCTAAGACGACCATTTAATTTATATAAAAGCCCCGTAAATTTTACAGGGCTTTTTTTGGGTACAAGCTTTAGGATTACTATGATGCGTTGTTGCGTCGCACTCTTGTACTCCAGAAATACTATTGATCTGTGGCTTAAATTCAAAGCGGCTTCTGCTTAAAAGCCGCGTTCCACTTTTGTAAAATCTTCCGAAATAAAAGCATGCATGCTTCCCGTTGTATCGAACCCGTTGTTTAGTTTCATGCTTACATCAAAATCGCATACGTAATTCTTACGTATAAGGTCGTGATAATAAACTACTTTTTCTATTTTGTATTTTACTTGCGACGAATCTGCGTTTTTGTCTTTGTAGAGATAATTTGTCATTGCAGATTTCAGTTTGCCGTTAATGTCTTCAGGCGCTGGGTTTGCAGTGCAGGCGGCAAGAACAAAAAGGATAGAAATAGTACAAAGAAATTTCATGGCAGTAATTGTTTCAAATAAAAAATATGACAGCGAAGTTAAATGATAAACTAAAATCTTCGCACTGCTGAATTGTGTTCCGTCAGTACAAGGATGCGACGCAAGAGACGATTCATAGTACTACTCAAAGCCTGGCTCAAAAAAATAATAAAACCTTATAACCAGATTACTTTTTGCACGGGCTCGTGGGGAGCGCCAAGAATATCTTTATACAAATTTGGCCGCCTTGCTTTTATATAACGGTGAC
>JANXWM010000146.1 GCA_025351145.1 Chitinophagaceae bacterium | reverse complement strand
ACAGAAATTCAGCAGCAATGCGCCCCTGTTTATTGATTATTATTTCTGGGTACTTCCTTTTTCTTTTGGGCTCCTGTTTTTTTCGCTGCTGGAAAGCTATACATGGGTAATGCAAAAAACAGTGATCTCGAATTTTCTGCGCGAAACAGGAATCCGTATCTGCACGCTTTTATTCATATTGCTTTACTGGGCAGGCATTATAAGCTTTCATACGTTTATGATTCTTTTTTCAATGCTGTATGTAATTATTGCATTGGCGCTGCTGATTTATTTTGTGAGAACCGGCGAATTAAATCTTACGCTAAAAACCAGCCGCGTTACAAAGAAATACAGGAAGAAAATGTTCAGCATGCAGTCGCTCATTTTCGGTGGTATCATTATTACTTCATTGGGCCAAACAATTGACGGTATTATTATAGCCAGTTTACTCGGCCTTGCAGATACCGGCGTGTACACACTTTCCTTATACATGGCCAACCTTATACAGATACCACAGCGAAGCATACAAACCATTTCTATTGGTGTTCTTGTACGCAACTGGAAAGAAAAAAACTATACCGAAATAACGCGTATTTATCAACGCTCCTGCATTAATATGCTGCTTATTGCATTATTTATTTTTGGCAATATGTGGCTCAATATTACAGATGGTTTAACTGTGCTGAATGTATTTGATAAATACAGTGCCGGTATACCGCTGGTATTTATATTTGGTTTAATCCGGGTAATTGATGGCGGCACCGGCATTAATGCACAGGTAATTGGAACTTCTACTTTTTGGCGCTTCGAATTTTTAAGTGGCGTAATCATGCTGGCACTGCGCATTCCCCTCAGTTATATTTTTGTAAAGAACTATGGCATTATTGGTTCTGCCTACAGCGATCTTATTTCACTTTCAGTCTATAATTTTATCCGCTTCGAATTTTTACGCCGCAAATTTGGTATGCAGCCTTTTGGGAGCAAAACATTTTATTCGCTTTTACTGGCGGTTGGCGCTTATTTTATTGCTTTCTTCTTATTCCAAAATCAAACCGGATGGATGGCAATTATTTTAAGAAGCAGCATATTCTCCGGCATTATGGCCGTCGGTGCATTTATTCTAAAATTAACCCCTGACGCTATGCAGCTGTACGATAATGTAAAAAAGAGGCTGAATATCTAATTTAACCCCGCCTGATTCTACATGGTGCTTAAAATTGCCTTCGCTAAGGAATGTCTGATAAGGACTGCTATAAACCCAACATTGTTTTCTATAAAAGGAAGTAGTTATATTTTCATGCAAGATTACTTCCAATTTAGAAAACTCCTGCTCATGAATAGATTTTTTATCATATTGGCAATTGCCATTTCCCTTTATTCATGTAAAAAAGAATCTGCTGCACCTGAAATTTCTGCTGAAAACTCGTACCTGAAGTTTGAAACCGATGGAAAAAAATATGAATTTTCCGATCCAACAAAATTGACCATCGCCAATGTATCGGAATCTTTATGCACAAATTCCTGCTACAGAAGCATGTACATACTCCTGGCAAATAATACGGCCACTTCACTTAACCTGGTAATATTATCCAAAACAGATAAAAACATTAAAGCTGAACCTTATAATACAGTTTCTCCTCAAATAGAAAGCAGCGCAAACCAGGCAAGCTCACCTATAACTTACAGCATTGGAAATATATTTTTCAATCAAACAAATTATATTGATAATGGCCAGGGGGCAGGCGAGTTTACAAAAGTTGAAATAACCAGTATCCAAAACGGTTTTGCTTGTGGCACTTTCTCTGCGTGCTTTACAGATTTAAGCAACAATGCCTTTCATAAACTCCTCATCACAAAAGGCGAATTCAAACATATCAGGGTTGTAGAATAAGATTAGCTTAACCGCATTTTTTTAAAATATTTTTGAACCGGGCTTTTGCAATTCTATTGATCGTTCCTTGCGTCGCACTCTTGTACGTTCGGATTATTTATTGAGCAAGTGCATATCCCTTTGCCATTGCCTCTTTGCCTTGTTGCCTGTTGTTCTGAACGTACAAGAGTGCGACGCAACTAAAGCTTCATACATATTCTTCAGTTAGGCCCAAAATTTTTTGTACTGTACTTTTATT
>JANXWM010000141.1 GCA_025351145.1 Chitinophagaceae bacterium | reverse complement strand
GCGTACAAGTCCTGCCCGACTGGCCTTTGCTATTTTTAATTGAGGTCAGGCGGGGAGTGACACAACAGGCGATGATAGTAGTAATAGAGCTAAGGCCAAAAAATAATCACCGCACAGTTTTACAATGCAGGTTTTTCCATAATCATTTCGGCAAGGCGTGCATCTCTTTTGTAAACATCGTTACGAAAATTAAGTTTTCCCTGCCTGTCTACCCAGGCTGTAAAATAAGCAATGAATACGGGCATTTGATTTTTAAGGGTTACATATTTTTCTTTACCGCCGTTCATTGCCGCAACAATTTTTTCTTTCGTCCATGAAGAATCACTTTGCAGTAAATATTCAGCAAGTCTTTGCGGCTCGGCCAAACGTATGCAACCATGACTGAATGCCCTGTTGCTTTCGTTAAATAAAGATTTAGAAGGGGTGTCGTGCAAATAAATATCAAAGCTATTAGGGAATAAAAATTTCACCAGTCCAAGCGAATTATTAGGCCCGGGCTTCTGACGCACGTTGCCGCCATTCCATTCCATGTTATGCTTTGCGAGATAATTACTGTTTCGTTTTATGCCCGGCAGTACCTCATTGCGCAATATGCCGGAAGGCACATTCCAGTAAGGGCTGAAAACAACATATTTGATAGTTCCGTTAAAGATTGCTGTGTTATGTGCAACCGCTCCCACAACAACATTCATGCTCCACGCCAGGTTATCATTTTCGTAAACATGAAGCTTATATTCAGGAATGTTGACCACGAGATAATCCTTTTGAAGATTCACAGGAACCCAGCGGCTGCGTTCCATATTAACCATGATTTGCTGAATAAGTTGTTCAACCGGCGTTTTTAAAGCATTTAAAACAGCAGCACCAATAACCGCGTCCTGTTTATCACCAATGCGTGCCTGAAAATTTTTAATCCCGGCTTCAAATTCATCATCAAAAATATTGCTCCCATTATTTGAGGCAATATCACCAGCTATAAAAAGTGCTTTACGGATAGAATCAATTACAGCAGATGAATCGCCCTTTTTATAACTTTTTTTATCTGCAATAATTGACGGGAAACCGCCATTGGCCTCTATGTCATGGTATTTTTTTAATTGTTCTTTCAAAAGAGCATATTGCCGGTAAACGGGGGCCGAGTCTAATATATTTTTTCCCTTAATCAATGAATCAAGTAAAAGATCAAATGAAACTTTTTTTCGGGGAAGATACCAGTTCATAGCATTGGTTTGCTTTTCACTTATACCGCCCCATACGTTTGAAGCATACAAAAAATACTGGGCGCTCAGCATAAGTTCAGCAGGCACAGACGGGTGATCTGTACTGTCAATTCCGTTGTTATCCATTAATTCTGCAAACTCCTGCTTATAAGGAATTTTATCAGGCAAACCTTCCTCACTTATATTCTCCACCCGGTTATAAAGATTAGCAGCCTGTTCAATTAACCCTTTGTCATCATACCATGCAAAAGCATAATTCCTGCCACTGTAAAAAGAGTTCAAATTATTTTCAACCTGTTTCAACTGTGGATACTTTTTTATAAAGGATTTAAGCAGGGTGCTGTCAAAAATTATTTTTGTCTGTGTGCTGAAATTACCTGGTATAGTAATATCTTTTTTAGAAACCTTTGGAATGCTGTCTTTTTGAATATCCCGGCTTGCAGCATTCTGGCTGTTGCATGCAGTTGACAGACAGATAATGAACCAGGCCAATAACAATTTTGCCGGAACAGATTTTTTTTGCACAATTATTTTTCTTCGAAGATAATTTTTTTACCACACAAAAAAGCCTCCCATTGCGGAAGGCCTTTATGTGTGTTTTAAATTAAGTACTGATGCTACCAATGTAAATTTACATTGGCCAAAAAACGTGATATTGTTTTTATTATACAGTAACCTGAAAAGTACTAAGCATGTATCTCTTTCTTTCTCGAAAGCTTTTGAGCAGTGCGCATGGATTTCTGAATATTCCATAGGTCTGCCGCACTAAAAACATGCTTTTCATTTACTTCGGTTGCAACGGTTTCTTTTACTTCTGTAACCATTTTACTTAATTCACCTGATTCCATTTTAATAATAGAATTTTTAACATTACTGTTCATCGCTTCAAATTTTGATCTTAATAAAAATCTTTCGTGGCAAGCGTTATAGTGTAATAACGTGGTCGTTAAAGTGCTGAAAATTACAGCTTAAATATGTGAGGATGATCATTCTCTTTTCGCGCTGCAAATATACGATGCGATATTATTAGAAACAAATATTAGTCTCAACGGTTTGTTAATGTAACAGTGCTTATACATTAAATTGATAAGTGGTTTTATGTTCTGGCTGCTATAAAAATTATCTACCGGGCAGAAGGAATTTTACTGATCGTTCCTTGCGTCGCACTCTTGTACTGA
>JANXWM010000577.1 GCA_025351145.1 Chitinophagaceae bacterium | reverse complement strand
GCCCGGGCCACCGCTGATTACCTGCCAGGGCAATCTTCCATGTTCCCACATTGCTGCATATAATATCATCGGGTTATTCATATCCATTGATATTTCTGCACACCCGGTTTTTTCATTTACATACAAAACATTTTTCCAGGTAACACCGCCATCTGTTGATTTATAAACACCGCGTTCTTTTGATGGGGCGTATAAAGCACCCTGTGCAGCTACATAAACTATATTTGGATCTTTGGGATTAATAGCAATGCGGGCAATATGTTGTGAAAGGGGAAGCCCCATATTCTTCCATGTTTTTCCTGCATCAGTAGATTTGTAAACTCCATCGCCTCCGCTTGTCATCACGCCGCGCACTGCATGTTCACCCATACCCACATAAACAATATTCGGATCACTTTCCGCTACAGCTACCGCGCCAACTGAACCTTGTTTAAAAAACCCATCTGACACATTATTCCAGGTAATACCCATGTCTTCTGTTTTCCAGAGGCCACCACCCGTACTACCCTGGTAATATACGGCGGGGTTGCCAATCACACCCGTGGCACAATTGGAACGTCCGCCACGAAAAGGCCCGATGCATCTCCATTTTACAGGTTTGAAATAAGCATCGAGACCCTTTGATGAGGTATCAGCTTTTATTTGTGCATTACCACAAAAAAAAGACACAAGCAAGGCTGATAATAACAGGTATTGTATTCTCATAACTATTGATTTAAAGTTGAAATATAAATATTATTTCCAATCTATTTGATCCGGGTTTTAACTGGAGGAAAGAATTTAATGAAGTCAGTCATTGTTTTTACACAAATTCAACCTGGATTTTGCAGTTGGGTGTATTGGCTGTTAAAAGCTCAGTTATAGTCTGCAGTACAAGTGTGCGACGCAAGAATGCGTCATGCTTATTCTCAACTCTGGCTCAAAAAAATAATTACTAAATTGTCAGATCACCACATCACCACATCGCCACATCACCACATCATCAAATCACCAAATTAAAAATTATCGCATTACTTTGCAGCTATGACAATTGAACAGATTAAATCATTGAGAGAACGTGTAACCGTTCTAAGGAGGTTTCTTTGACTACGATAGCCGCAGTGAAAAAGTAAATAACGACCGCCAGCTTTCGCTTTCCCCGGGCTTTTGGGATGATAATGTACGTGCCACGGCCATCATGAAAGACATTAAAGTAAACGAGTACTGGATAAAAATGTACACGCAGGTGGAAACATCTGTTGAGGACTTTGCCGTGCTGTTTGAGTTCTGGAAAAGCGGCGATGCTACGGAGGAAGAAACAAAACTTGCTTTTGATGCAGCCCTTGCTGCCATTGAGGATGCGGAGTTTAAGAGTACGCTCAACCAGCCGGAAGATGAACTGCCCGGGGTGCTGCAAATCAATCCCGGTGCGGGTGGTACAGAGAGCCAGGACTGGGCCGAAATGTTGTTGCGCATGTATCGCATGTACGGAGAAAAGCAGGGCTGGAAAGTGACAGAACTCGATTACCAGGAAGGTGATGGTGCAGGTATAAAAACGGCAACGCTTCAGTTTGATGGCCCGTTTGCTTATGGTTTTTTAAAGAGTGAAAGTGGTGTGCACAGGCTGGTGCGCATATCGCCATTTGACAGCAGTGCACGCAGGCATACATCGTTTGCAAGTGTTTTTGTTTACCCGCTGATTGATGACAGCATTGAAATAAATGTAAACCCTGCAGATATTGAATGGGATTTTTACCGCAGTGGTGGCAAGGGCGGACAGAATGTAAATAAAGTGGAAACGGCAGTGCGGTTGAAACATATTCCGAGTGGGATTGTGGTGGAATGTCAGCAATCAAGAACGCAGGGCGAGAACCGCGAACTTGCCATGAAAATGCTGAAGAGCCGTTTGTATGAAGAGGAAATGCGCAAGCAACAGGAAGCAAAAAACGCCACCAATGCAGGCAAGAAAAAAATAGAATGGGGCAGCCAGATAAGGAGTTATGTTTTTCATCCGTACAAGATGATCAAAGATCACAGAACCGATTATGAAGTGGGTAATGTGCAACCGGTAATGGATGGAGAACTGGATGGGTTTGTGAAGGCTTATTTGATGGCAGAGAAAGAGTGATTTGATAATTTGGTGATGTGATGATGTGGCGATTTGCTTATTTGATGATGTGTTGATGAAACCTAATTGAAATTGAAAATGATTTCATATGCAAATGAATAAAGAGAAGAACCTGATTGTTGAATTAACTTTTAGTTTCGCTATTCGATAATTAAGTATGTGGAAGAATTGGAGAAACGGAAAAAGTTTGTAATTGCGAGGCAATTATTAAAAGCCGGAACAAGTATTGGAGCTAATGTGAGAGAGGCACAGAACGCCGAAAGTAAGGTTGATTTTATTCATAAAATGAAGATTGCAGCGAAAGAAACAGATGAAACTGAATATTGGTTATTGCTGTGCAAAGAATTAGAAGATTATCCTGATTGTGTTCAACTTCTGAATGATTGTATTTCTATTGCAAAAGTGCTTTCAAAAATAATTGCTTCATCCAAATCAAATCTGTGATGATTGTTGTTTTGTATTGCCAAATCATCAAATTACCAAATCATCAAATCAGTTCCTTTCCGCCAAATACTCCAGCCACAACATTTTATTATAAGCCGGGCAGTAGAAATAATAATTGATATAACTCCAGTGTAAAAATATTTGCTTGAATGGTGAAGGATAAGAAAATGCCGCCCTTGCCTGGAAGAAAATATATTGTTTTTGGTTACTGTTCTCAAACGATGCAATGCTTGCTATATCAAGCTTTGGAGCATCAGCACCTAAACGCAGCAAAGAAGTGCTGAGGATTATTTTATCCATTACATTATTACTTTTATCCAGTTCTTTTTTTATATCAACAATCAATTGCGCTTTATACATTTCAAGTTCGGGGATATAAAAAGCATTCATCAATCTTGTTAAATGATACAACAAAGCAGAGGACTTGACATAGTACGGCGATACGTAAGTTGGCGCTTTCATGTACTCCCGGTCCTTTACCATTTGAGACAATAAATAAACCGTTGCCGAATCCTGCTTTGTAAAAAGTAAATGCCTGTCGTACATAAAATATAAAATATTGCATTGTACTGCAAAATCAAAATCAGCAGGCATGCGTAAACCTAAGTAAGTGCTGTATGCAGGTATATCCCGGTACTTTTTATAGGTGGAAGTTATTGTACGTTTTGGTGTGGCAAGGTTACTTGTTTGCAGTAACCTTTGTTTCAAAATTTTACAGGTACTGTCATCTGCATTGCTGCTCATTAAAACCATTGCAGCGTCATCTGCATCTTCGCCCTGTCCAAATACTCCTTTTAAATATTGAAAGATAAAAGTGTGCGGCATTATCTTTCCATCTGTTGGCCAGAAATTATAAAAAGGTTCGCCATATTTGTTTTTAAAGTAAGGGTATGTTGCTGCTGCTTTATCAATAATAGCTTGCGTTTTTTGTTTATTTGGTTCATTTAATTTTGGCATCATATTACGCAATCCAAAAGCCGTGATTGCAGTAAAGAAAAGATTATTATCCGGCTGGTAATTGTGCGGGCCACCACCACATTCACGGTACGAATAAAACATGCCGGGATAAAATTCACTGCTGTCTGTCACCTGCATGCCTGCAATATTTTCTATGAGTGAATCAATCAAAGCAGCATCACTGTTTTGCGCATGTAAATGATAATTCACACAAAAAAATAATACAACTATCGTAATGCTTTTTTTCATATTTTTTTACTCCCCTTCAGGGGTTGGGGGCAACATTTGTAACTTCCATATATAATAAAACCACTTCAAAATATTCTTAGGTTTTTCCATATCGCAAATCATATCTTTTCTTTCCATTTTCCACCAGTCAATTTTTGATGCTTTTTTCTTTTGCAGTTTAATAAACTGGTCAAGCGCCACCATGCTTCTTGCATTGATGGTATTCATTACAATGCAAAACTCTTTTTTGTTTTTTTCATTGTATGGCAAAGCCATTATTTTATTATTCTGCAAACGTACACGTTCAATGAAATTTTGTTTCAGTGCATTGAAATCACCGCATGTATTTACAAGCGTAAGAATATTGTCACGAACATCTTTGTACAAATCAAAAATATCATTGCCCAACTGGTAAAGGCTTCCAATTAGAAACAATACTTCCTGCATTTGACTATCTGCTGCATCATCAAGGCACTGATGGTAAATAATTACAGAGGCTGCACCTTTGGTATAAGTAATGCGCTCTAACGCTTCTTTTGAAATTGCAGGGTTTGTTTGCTTCATGGTTTCAACCTGTATATCCAACACATTTTTCGATGCTTCAAGGTATATTGTTTTATGCGGCACATGCTGTAGTAAATAAGTTTGTATTTCCTTTGCCACATGCGACGAAAAGGTTGTGGCAGCGTAGCTTTCAGGCGCAAAGGTTATGGTTCGTATGCTTTCAATATCCAGTTTGTCAATATCAAAAAGGTCATCTCCAACGGGAGTAAGAATTCCAAAAAGTGTGGCGCGTTTTCTTTCTTCCGGGGTAAGTGTTTTTGATTGCAGTCTCTTATAGCTGCTGCATAAAAAAGAAGTTATAAAAAGACCGTAATACTTTTCAATTTTTCTTTTTTGTTCGGGCTGAAAACTGCCGTTATATTTTGTTTCGAGTTCGTTGAGGTACGGTACAAGAAAATCTTGGTTATACTGCCGTTGAATTTTAATTTCTTTATACACATTTCTAAAAGCGCTGATATAGCTAAGTACACTCATTCTTTTTCTGTTACGCGTCAAACCTAAGAAAAATTTATTTTAATCAGTCTCGTCAAATATTATTTGGCAAATCGTAAGTAAATTAATTTCTATTTTTTTGACCCAGCTACAGAGATTTACTGATCGTTCCTTGCGTCGCACACTTTTACGTTCCCGTCATTGCGAGGCCTTGCGAAGCAATCTCTTGTCGTGCCTTCTACCGCTATGTTCTACCAGGAGTTTGCTTCGTTCCTCGCAATGACGCACTACG
>JANXWM010000069.1 GCA_025351145.1 Chitinophagaceae bacterium | reverse complement strand
GATAAAGCCTGTTCAATGGTTAAGCTGTCTTTTTTAGTTTGTGCAATACCTGTACTTAAAAAAAATAACAAGCATGTTATTAAGAACAAAAAAGGCAATGGTCTCATAAATAATCTTTTAAAGTTATAATTTCAGTAACCGTTGTTCAAGATGTTCTGCATGGCATACTGAACTTTAAATATATAATCTTTTATAGAGCCATTAGCAACATAATTAAAAATGAATATCCTGTTTTAAAACAATCCTTTTATAATTATAATTTTTACCATTCACTCTTTTTGCAAAAAGGTTTTTATCATAAGTTCCAGGTCGCTTTACAAAAGACAAGAAACAACCAGGTTTTTTTAACCGAACAGCGGTTCTTTGGGTATCGTTCCTTGCGTCGCACTCTTGTACTTTTGGATTATATATTGGGCTTTTACCATAGAGTAGATCGAAGCGAATCGTTGTTTGGGAGGGCGACTAACAACGGCGGAAATAATTAAATTAGTAAATTGGCCATTAGGAAATGTCAAACATACGTGTGTTTGGTCTGCTGTCTTTTAGTAGTCCCAGCAATAACAAAAGCAATTCCGCTATAGGCAAGCGCTATAAATGCGCTGGTAACTTCACTTCCAATATAAGCAGAAGGAGAAGCTATCACTCTGGGGATGTGGAGAATGATAAACCAAGTAAAAATCATTGTACCTAAAAGAGTGGCAACTATGCAGGACTTTATTTTCAAAATAATCGCAAAACCAGAACCAATTAATGCTGTACCAGTAAAATACATCCAGAATAAATGGTATGGCACCCATGTTGGCACATAGTCTGCTGCCTCTTTGGCAAATAGAAAATGATCAACGCCAAAACTGATAATCGTTATCGAAAAGAGAATAGCTCCGAAGGGTATCAGCTTCCCCAAAAGCCTGATAAGAGGGCTTTCATTTTTTTCTGAAAAGCAGCCGGCGATCACAAGTGCACCGCTGGATAATGCTAATTCTTTCGCTGAATTCTCCCAATCCCCAAAATGCATATAATCTGAACTGATTATAAATTCATATGGGATAAAATAAAAGCAAAATATCAATAGAAGCGCACTTCCCAGCAGGAGAGAAATTGGCCTGACTTTTTTTTCAAAAACAATACAAGCTCCAGCCAACATTAGCGTGGTCCCGAAAATATAGGCAAGCATTACAAGGCCGGGGATCCATGAATGTTTTGGAGGTATGAGCATATAAGGAAAATCTTTATAATAAATTGTCAGCAACCCGATCCCCGCTATAGCGATACCATAGAAGATGCGGCCAGCATTATATAGGTTTCGCATATTGATAGAAAATTTTTATTTTCTTGCCCAATAAAGCATTTTAATCGTGATAAAGAATCAGCGTATTTTTAGTGGTTATTGCATTGTCTTTTTTTCAGAGCATAGTGCCGGTTAAAAATTGCCACTAACGGCAGGTTGTAAAAAAAATATTGTCGTTACTCAAATATACACACAATGTTAATTGCTCAAAAGAGTATAGTTTTTGTTATAAAACGGCATGCAGTTTATACTGGGAAACAGTCCCCGGTTGTTCAAGATGTTCCGTAGGGCATCTTGAACTTTAGATATATGCCCTTTGGCAAAGGGAGTCATAACATAATTAAAAATGAATATCCTGTTTTAAAACAATCCTTTTTACAATTATATTTTTTACTGTTCACCACTTTCACGAAAGGTTTTTATCATAAGTTTCAGGTTGCCCTGTGCAAGACAGGGGAACAATACAGTAAACAATACAATTTAATTGTCCATAATGCAGTAATTCTACATGCTTTACTTGCGTTTTTAAATCCCGTATGTTTCATCGGGACGCACTGTTGTACGGTTATATCATTATTGAGCTTTTACCAAAACGTAGAATGCGGGGTCAAATTGAAAGTTATTACCAGGTAGCCGCAGAGTTACTGCCACACACAAAAGCTATGAAAGTAAATTCTGCTGAGAAGAAAAATCCCGGAACATTATATTTTTCAGCAAGGAGAGCAGGTTAGTTTGTAACATCTTTAATATTAACGGGAAGCGTAAACCAGAAAACAGAGCCTTTGCCTTCTTCGCTTTGCACGCCTATTTCTCCGTTATATGCCTTAACTATTTCGGAACATATATAAAGCCCGAGGCCAAACCCCCTGGACCTGTCGTTCTTTACCCGGTGAAATTTATTAAATATAAACGGAAGATGACTTTGAGGAATTCCTATGCCCTGATCTTTTACTGCAATTTTGATAAATTCTTTTTCAATGCTGCAGGTTACAGTTACAATACTTTCAGGTGGTGAATATTTTGCTGCATTGGTTAAAAGGTTTACCAGTAACTGTTCAACGCGGAATTGATCTGCAAAAATTTTTGTACGGGTTTCACCTCTTACCTCAACATGATTATTGTATGCCGCTCTAAAAGTAAAGAGACTGCCTTCAATTATTGTATGAAGGTCAAACTCAGTAAAATCCATTTTTTTCAGCATCGTCTCAAAACTTGAAAAATCAAGCAGCTCATTTAACAGCTGCGAAATTTTTTGAGTACCGCGGCTAAAGTTTGTGATAATTTCTTTTGCTTCTTCCAGATTGTTTTCCAGTAAAGCATTTTCAAGCAATTCTGCTTTCAACATTACCACAGCCAAAGGGTTTTTAATTTCGTGGGCTGCTATACCAATGAAATCATTTTTTTTCATGTCGGCTTCTACTCTTTCTGTAACATCTCTGAAATTGGCTACAATTGCATTGAGGCCTTTTACATTTAAATGGTTGGTAAAAATTGTTTCCATCCATTTTTTTTGATTGCTTTTATTATTGTAGCCGTGAACAATGGTTATGCTTTTACCAGGTTGGTTTATTACATTTAAAAAACTTTCTGCTACCAGTTTCCTCTCTTTTTCTTCAGGAAAAATATTGAAACCGCCTGCAACAAGTTCTTCTTTATTTAATCCTGTAATTTTTTCAATCGCGGGACTGATATAAAAAATTTTACCCTCTTTTGAAATCCTGGCAATTCCATCTTCACTGTGGCTTACGAGCAGTTTAAAGTTGCTTATGTTGATTTTTACTGTGGTTAACGCTTTTGTAAACCCCGAGGCAGTAACAGCGATAAATAAACTTTCAATGAAATATATAAACAGTTGAACAATTGCAGTTAACCCAAAACCATGTTCGGGGATAATGAAAAATATTGCAGCAATAATGCCGCAAACCATAAAACAGAATACTGCATACCAAAAGCCAATAAACCTTCCGCATGCCATTACAATAGCAAAATAGATAAGAAACGGTGTTCCTATTGAAATGTATTCTTTTAATATAAATTTTAAAAAGTTTGCTATAATGATGAGCAGGAGAGTAGCTGAAATTTTGACTAAAGTATTTTCTGTACTTAAGTCAAATCTGGAAAAATGGTCGCCAGGCTGGCTTTCGACTATCATTTGGATGTTTTTAATAGTAAATGACTGGAGGTTTAATACTAAGCTTCCGTAAAACACATTAATAATCGGGACAGAACATTGGCAACATTTAAGTATGAAACTCAAATTTTGATTTGTAAAGTAATACAATATTTTAATTGTTTTATTTTTTTTGGGTACAAATTATACTCAATCTACGCTGCGATAAAGCTTATTCATAGTCCAACAGTACAAGAGTGCGACGCAACAGCCGATGCCATGAAAACCTTAAGCCCGGTTCATAAAATTTACTTAAATCACTGCACTAACATTTGATATTTTAAAATGAAATACCTTCGCCGCTCTTTAATTTAAAACGATGATAACAGTAGAGCTTTCGCGTGTGCATGGCGAGTATGGTTTTGAAGCTACAGATGCTTACGGCCATGCAGTAAGAATGGATACCAGTCCGGATCATGGGGGTGATAACTTTGGTGTGCGTCCCATGCAGATGTTACTGATGGGCCTTGCAGGCTGCAGCGCCATTGATGTAATAAGTATTTTAAAAAAACAGCGCCAGGAAGTAAAGGATTATAAGATGGTTGTTAAAGGTGAACGTGAGGTTTGCAAAGAACCTTCGCTGTGGAAAGACATTGAACTGGAATTTCATATTTATGGCGATGTGGATGAAGATAAAGCCAAACGTGCCGTGGAATTATCTATGGAGAAATACTGCTCGGTAAGCGCCACATTAACAAGGGGCGGTACTAACCTTACCTGGAATACCTTTGTACACAAACAATAAATTACAACTAAACATTAAGCATAAGAATAATGAGTGAGCAACAGAACGAACTGCACCCTTTAACCAAAGCCATACGCATACAAACGCCAAAGACATGGCAGATGGAACATTCAACGCCATTGTACCTTACCAGCAGTTTTACTTTTGATGAGGCTGATGATATGGGGGGCGCATTTGCCGAACAAAATGATGATAATATTTACAGCCGTTTCAGCAATCCCAATGTAGATGAGTTTGTAGAAAAGATGGTGGCACTTGAAAGTGCAGAGGCTGGCTTTGCTGCTGCAACCGGTATGGCTGCTGTGTTTGGTTCTATATTCGCATTGCTTAAACAGGGCGATCATTTGCTTTGCTGCAGCTCTGTGTTTGGCAGCACTTACACCATTGTAACCAAGTTTTTACCGAGGTATGGTATTGAATGTACATTGGTGCCTGCGAATGATGCAGAAGCATGGGAAGCTGCCATACAGCCCAATACTAAAATGATTTATCTAGAAACGCCTACCAACCCGCAGTTAGAAATAATTGATCTTGAATGGGTGAGTGCTTTTGCAAAAAAGCATAAAGTGATTTTGAATGTTGATAATTGTTTTGCCACGCCTTTATTACAAAAACCAATTGAATACGGTGCTGATCTTGTGGTGCATTCTGCCACTAAATGGATCGACGGACAAGGAAGAGTTTTAGGTGGCGTAATTGTTGGCAGGGCCGACCTTATAAGGGATATTTATTTGTTCTGCAGAAATACGGGCCCGTCGTTATCTGCCTTTAATGCATGGGTATTGAGCAAGAGCCTTGAAACATTAGATGTGCGCATGCAGCGCCATTGTGAAAATGCAATGAAGGTTGCACATGCACTGGAGAACCATGATAAAGTTTCGCTGGTTAAATATCCATTCTTAAAAAGCCATCCGCAATACGATATAGCCATTAAGCAAATGAAAGCAGGCGGTGGTATTGTTTGCTTTGAAATAAAGGGCGGTATTGAAAGCGGTAAGAAATTCTTGAACAGCCTGCAAATGCTTTCTATGACTGCTAACCTTGGCGATACAAGAAGTATTGCATCGCACCCGGCAAGCACTACACATTCTAAATTGAGTGAGGCGGAAAGATTGTCTGTTGGTATTACGCCCGGCCTTATCCGTATTTCCTGCGGGCTGGAACATGTGGACGATATTATTAATGATATTTTACAGGGATTGGAGAAAAGCTAATTCAGCAGGTATACATTTTACAAGCGCTCCTATAAAACAAAGGGCGCTTTTTTTTATGTGCAATACATTAGATTTTACAATCTTGTGAATTTTTTGCCTTGCAAAGCCTGTATCTTTATCTGAAACAAAAACTAAAAATCTATGAAGAAGTTTTTACTATGCTGCTTTAGTGCGTTCTCTTTTATTGCTGCTTCAAATGCAGCAACTATTACGGTGCATGTTGCAAACTATCAATTTACGCCTGCAGCGGTTAACGCAGTAGTAGGCGATGTTATCCACTGGGTTTGGGATAATGGCAGCCATACAACTACCTCCGTAACTATTCCTTCAGGTGCCGCTACATGGAATGCTAATATGAATACCAACAGTAAAACTTTTGACTATACAATTACAGTTGCAGGCGCTTACGCTTACCATTGCATTCCACATGCGCCGGATATGGCGGGCACCCTTACTGTAACAGGTTCATTACCGGTTATTTTATCTTATCTCAATATTAACCCAACCGCTGCAAACAAAGCATTGCTTACATGGAAAACAGTTACAGAACAAAACACCGCCAGCTTCATTATAAAAAGAAGCATTGACGGAGATAATTTTACTGAAATAGGCCGCGTAAAAGCTGCCGGCAATACAACTGCGGAAAAGACTTACAGCTTTACGGATAACAATATTTCCAAAGACAATAAATATTATTATTACATGCTGCAGATTGCAGATAAGGATAAC
>JANXWM010000786.1 GCA_025351145.1 Chitinophagaceae bacterium | reverse complement strand
CATCATGCTGCGCAACGTCGGCGTTGCAATGGCCCGTCACCGTCTGGTGGTAAAATGTGCTATTGAGACCGCGCAGGATGCGTCGCCATTTTTCGTCGTCGTTCACCACAGCCCGCACCATGTTCAATAATACGCTGCCCTTTTCGTACATATCGCCGGAGCCTTCTTTATTTACGCCGTAAGGGCCAATAATGGTGCTGCTATTTTCTATGTTTTTACGAAGCCCAAAATTGTAATCGTTGCCAGCTTCTATACCATAATAATACTCGGTAAACAAGGTTTCGCTGTAATCTGTAAAGCCTTCATGCACCCACATATCGGCAATATCTTTTGTGGTAATGTTATTGGCAAACCATTCGTGCCCACTCTCGTGAATAATAATATAATCCCATTTCAAACCCCATCCTGTGCCCGATAAATCCCTTCCTAAATATCCATTCTGGTATTTATTGCCATAAGCTACGGCACTCTGGTGTTCCATACCAAGGTGCGGCGACTCTACAAGTTTATAACCATCCTCGTAAAAAGGGTAGGGGCCAAACCAGTATTCAAATGCACGAAGCATCAGCTTTACCTGTGTAAACTGTTTTTTGGCCTTTTCTAAATTATAGTCAAGTACCCAGTAGTTAAGATCTAATTTTCCTTTTTCGCCTATAAGTGTATCGCTCCAGGTTACATATTTACCAATGTATGGAACGATATTATAATTGTTGATCGGGTTCTTTACCTCCCATGTATAAGTGGACAAACCATTCGATGAAGTTTTGTTGATCATTCTTCCATTACCAACCGCAACCAATGTATCTGGAACAGTAATCGAAAGCGAAGCCCCATTATCCGGTTCATCGCTTTGATGATCTTTGCAGGGGTACCAAACACTTGCCCCTAAACCCTGACAGGCAACACTCATCCATGGGCGGCCAAGCGAATCTTTCTTCCAAATCCATCCGCCATCCCATGGTGGTTTTACAGCTTCACGTGGTGTGCCATGATAATAAACATCAATATGGTTAACAGAAAATTTTACCTGTTTAGGTATTTGAACATGCCGTGCGTTGCCATCATTTTTAAAATTTATTTTACTGTGGCTGTTAAATAAAATACTGTCAATGATCAAAGGTACCTGCAGGTCAATTTGCATAAAGTCTGGGTAATTGCTGCTTACAACTTTATATTCAATCACTGTTTTACCCGTGATCGTTTTTGTATTATAGTCCGGCGTTACGGCAATATCATACCGCAAAACATCCCACCATGTTCTTTCTGCATTCAATGAACCACGCAGTGTATCTGCATGTGTAAAAGTATTTTTAGGTTGCAGCAACTGTGCATAACCAAACACACTGATTAATAAAAAAACAATCAATAAAAATTTTCTTTGTTGCATTCAGCATTAATTTTCTTTAAGTAAAAATATTTATGAACCGGGCTATGGTTCTTTGGTCATCGCCTGTTGCGTCGCACTCTTGTACGCTCGGATTATAACTGAACAAAATACAGTAACCGCAGAGACGCAAAGCCGCTGAGCAGTTGTATTTTCTTTGTGTCTCCCGTCTCTACGGTTAAAATCTTCGCTTCGGTAAAAGCTCAATCATGTTTCGAAAGTACAAGAGTGCGACGCAAGAGACGATGCCATGTAAAATTTCAGCCCGGTTCAAAAGCGGAAATTACAACTATGGGTTCATATTCAATTGTAATAATGCATCGCGTATTTCGCGGAATTTTGTCCACGGTATAAAATGCCGCTGCCCTTCGAACCAAACCATCTTTACTTCCTTTGCATGTGTAAGGTTTTTTTGGGCAAACGTTGCATTGCCGGGCGGCACAAAATCGTCTACGGTTCCATGCATTATCAATACACGGCAAGTAACATTTTGCAGGTCGGCGGGTATTTTTTCAACATCCTGTTTAAAAAGTAAAAGCTCTGCATTGCTCGGCTGCATAGCACCCGGCACAAGGTAGCGCAGCGGGGTTCTGTCGAGTGTAGCACGCCAGTTCTCCGGCTTCTCCTCCGATGGGTCAACGGAGCCGGCGAGTATCACCAGGTTGGTGATGGGGAGGTCATGATTTTCTGCGGCAAGTTTTACCGCCATGGGCCCACCCAGACTATGGCCAATAACACAAATCGGTTTGCCGTTATTGATGTGCTTCAGCACTTCACTTAGCAGTACGGCCTGTGCATCAAGGTTAAGTGCGGTGCCGTAATCGCTGTAGCCAAAACCTGGCCTGTCAACACTAATAATACGGTATTTAATACGCAGCAAACTATCCTGCATATATTTTTCAAACGCATCCCAGCTCCCCGGCGAACCATGTACAAAAAAAAGTGTGGGCAGTGTATCGCTTCCTGTAACCACGTAGTGAATGGTATGCTCTTTTACTTTAAAATATTCTGCTTTAAATGGCGCATTGTGTTTGGTAAAATCTTCCAAAGCTGCGCTGTCGCTGGTTCTCATGCGCATGCAGCTCTGTGCAAAAACGAACCAGCAGCCACAAACGATCAATAAAATAACGAATGCTTTCATCAATATTTTCTTCACTTTAAAAATGGAATGTAACGTAAATGTAATTGTTTTAAAAGCTTCCTGTAAGTCTGCAACAGTACAATTGACACAAGTTTAATAGAAAATTTTTAGCCGTGCTTAAGTTTTTCATGGCATAGCCTCTTGCGTCGCACTCTTCTACGTTCTGAACAACTATGAACAATGCGAAGGGATAAAAATAACAAACAGTTATTTTAGTTCAGCAGCAGCTTTGAAAGAAAAAAACCTTTGAGAAACATAACTGAAGGCAATTACAAAAACAGAAGTAGCCATATTAGCAGGTGTGGGATACCAGCCGAAAACTTCAATAAAAAGTTTGAGCAGTAAATATTTAATCGTTACAGCTCCCGCCACCGTAAGGAAATAGCGAAACAACTGTATGCCTTTTTTTATCTCCGACTCTGGAAAAACAACATACCTGCTTAAATAGAAACCCAGTGGAAAAGTGATCCATATAGCAAAAAGATATTCAGCGGCTATGTATGGAGACAAAGCCACAAAACCAAGATCAACTATTTGTTTTTCGAAAATATAATTATAAGCAATGAAATAAAGGAAGATACCAAACGCGGTATTGCCACCGCCGCAGGCAGCATAACGAAAGGTTTGCAGCGGCATAAAGCTTTTAAACGGCGGATAAAAAAAATCCACCACTTGTAAAATGGTTCTTTTGAGCCAGTGATGGAGCTTAATCATAAACGGCGGCGAAGGTAAAAGAATAAATGATTGTTTTTTTGTTAAAGGAAAATTCAGGAATCAATAATCGTGATGCGTTAAACCAGAAACCCGAAACTCTTTCGTTATTTTTGCCACCCAAATTATTTAAAGATGAGTGTTGTTTCTATTATAAAACAGGCGGCGGCAAAAGCGATCAGTGATGTTTATAAAGTGGAGATTGACCCGGTAAATATTACCGTAAGTGCCACCAAGCCTGAGTTTGAAGGCGACTATACTATTGTTTTATTTTCATTGGTTAAACAGTTAAGAAAATCTCCCGATGCAGCAGGAGTGGAGCTTGGCAATTATTTGCTGCAGCAGGATACTGAATTATTCAGCTCATTTAATGTAATAAAGGGTTTTCTTAATTTGGTAATTACAGACAGCTACTGGATCAATTTTCTTAAAGCCAATTACAGCAACGAATCTTTTGGCATTAAGCAATCAAATGGTAAGCGTGTAATGGTAGAGTATTCTTCTCCCAATACCAATAAGCCTTTACATCTTGGGCATTTACGTAACAATTTTTTGGGATGGAGCACCGCAGCCATTATAAAAGCCAGCGGTTTCGATGTAATTAAAACCTGCATTGTAAACGACCGTGGCATACATATTTGTAAAAGCATGATTGCCTGGCAGCTCTTTGCAAATGGTGCAACACCCGAGAGTGCCGGCATGAAAGGCGATCATTTTGTAGGTGATTATTATGTAAAATTTAATGATGAATACAAGAAACAAATAGAAGAATTAATTACCGCAGGAACAACAAAAGAAGAAGCCGAAAAACAAGCACCCATTTTTAAAGCCGCACAACAAATGCTTGTTGACTGGGAAGCCGGAAAGCCTGAAGTGATCGAGCTATGGAAGACCATGAATACGTGGGTGTATGCAGGTTTTGCAGAAACCTATCAAAAAATCGGCAGCGATTTTGATAAAGTTTATTACGAAAGCGAAACGTATTTATTGGGTAAAGATTTAGTAGAAGAAGGACTTAAGAAAAATGTATTTCAACAGGATGAAGATGGCAGCGTTTGGATCGATTTAACTGCCGATGGCCTTGACCGTAAAATTGTAAGAAGAAAAGACGGCACATCCGTTTACATAACGCAGGATATTGGCCTTGCCGTAAACAAGTATGAAGAATACAAATGCGAACAAAGCATTTATGTAATTGGCGACGAGCAAAACTATCACATGAAAGTGCTTAAACTCATTTGCCAAAAATTGGGTTTGCCTTCTGCTGATGGCATTCATCATCTTAGTTACGGCATGGTTGAATTACCAACCGGTAAAATGAAAAGCCGCGAAGGAACAGTAGTAGATGCTGATGAACTCGTTGATGAAATGATAAGTATTTCGCAGCATAAAACAGAAGAGCTTGGGAAAGTAAAAGATTTTACAGCAGAAGAATTAAAAGAACTCTACAACACAATAGGGCTGGGCGCTTTAAAGTTTTTTCTGCTGCGTGTAGACCCCAAAAGACGAATGATTTTTAACCCCGAAGAAAGCATAGATTTTCACGGCTTCACCGGGCCTTTTGTACAGTACACGCATGCACGTATCAAGAGTATATTAAGAAAGTTTTCAGGCTCCGGTTTCCAGTTTCCGGTTTCAGATAGCCTGTTAAAATTAGAGAAAGATTTGGTGCTCGCACTTGAACAATTTACTGCGGTTATAGATGAAGCAGCAACCGAACACGATCCCTCAAAAGTTGCAATCTATGTGTTTAATCTCGCCAAAATATTTAACTCTTTTTACACCGAACATTCTGTGGCCAATGCAGAATCTGAAGATAAAAAAATGCTGCGTTTGCAACTGGCACAGCTCACAGCGCAAACCATTAAAACTGGTATGCGATTACTTGGCCTACAGGTTCCGGAGAGAATGTAAAAGCATTTTGAACCAGGCTGAAGAATATCTATGAAGCTCCTCTTGCGTCGCACTCTTGTACTGAAAGAATTTATTTCGACTTTTATCATAGCGTAAATTATGATGCAATAAATTTTTTAAAAAATGATAACAGAGGAGAAGCTAAAAATATATGAATATTATCACGGAAGTTTAGGAGCATACGAACGCGCCGAGAAACGCCATACTAAAATCCTTAATTGGAGTGAATTTAATTTAATAGAAAGAATCATCCAAGACCTTAAGTTAATAAAAAATGGGTTTGCTGCGGGGGGTTATGAACAACAGGTGAATGAGAGAATTAAAGGAAACTGCGATACAGAAGAAACTGCAATTCACATAAAAGCAATTGCGCTGAAATAAGAATTATTTCTTGTTTGAGCTTACTCTCTTTATAAACACATTTTATCTATAAGTTTGAGCTATGCATTACAATCTTCGCTTCGGTAAAAGCTCAATAATGTTCCAACTGTACAAGAGTGCGACGCAAGGAACGATCAGAAAAGAACTTATGCCCGGTACATAAAATAATTTCTACTACGCTTCGGTAATGTAAACACCATACTCGCCTGATTGTAATTCAAAGTGTTCCCTGTTTTTAAACTCATAGAAAAAGCCGGAGAAAAGGCTTTTGTATTTGCCCGAAAGCCTGCTGTGCTCTGCTGTAAACTTAACCCTGTTATTGGGCGATAGATTGAGCAGTACCAATACTTTGTGCGTGTTATTGGCAAGCAGGTAGGCAAATATGTTTTCCTCTTCGTTGGTATGTATAAAAAATATTTCGGCATCAGCATCGAAAGCTTTGTGCTGCTGCCTTAACATAAAAAGAGATTGATAAAAACTGTGCAGTGCAGGGTTGGGTTTCCAGTCAATCTGGTCTTTATCAAAAAAACTCAGGCGTCTGTGATTGGGGAGTTCCTGGCCGCTGTAAAGCAAAGGCATACCTGGCAATGTACAACTGCAAACCGCGTAAGCTTTGGCGCAATTGCTGTACTTCTCATACTCGGTGCCGTTCCAGCTATTTTCATCGTGGTTGCTGGTGAAAAATAATTTTTGTGCGCCGGCAGGGTAAGCCAGGTATTTAACCAGCACATCTTTCAAGTGCCGTAACGATGCTGTTTGTTTAGCGGCTTTTTCACTTACATTCATCCACTCCCAGGAATAGGTTACATCGAAAACTTCGTGGTATTCCATTACATCGCATTCGGCAAGCCAGAACAGCGGTTTAATATCCTCGCATTGGGTTCTTGCTTCTTTCCAGAAATCAAGTGAAACAAGGTGCGCCATATCGCATCGGAAGCCATCAATATCGCATTCATTTACCCAATATTGCATGGCCTTAATCATTGCCTGCTTCATTTCTTTTGAACCGTAATTAAGGTCTATTACATCTTTCCAGCCATTGGGATCTGTAAAGTTTCCATGTTTATCTTTTATGTACCAGTCGGGGTGTTCCAACGTCCAGTGATGATCCCATCCGGTATGATTGGCAACCCAGTCAATGATTAATTTAAAGCCAAGTTCATGCGCCCGATTTACCAGGTTTTTAAAATCATCTATGGTGCCAAACTCGGGATTAATTGCTGTATAACTGCTGCATGCATAGTAGCTGCCTAAAGAGCCTAAGCGCTCTTTTACACTAATAGGGGTTATGGGCATGAGCCATAATATTTTTACACCCATTTCTTTAAGCCTTGGCAGGTGCTGTGCAAATGCGGCAAAGGTTCCTTCTGCTGTGTACTGACGGATATTTACCTCATAAATATTGGTTCCGTATATCCACGCCACTTTTTTATAATGCATCTCTCTTACAAATTAAGTTATACAGCAAAGAAATACTATTATTGCTTACAGCACATGAGCAAAGAGCATTTAGATAGAAAAATAAGTTTGTTGCAGGCCACCGCCATTAATATGACAGATATGGTGGGCATTGGCCCATTCGTGGTGCTGAGTGTTGTTGCAGAAATTATGCATGGCCCCTGGTTTTTATATGCATGGCTTGCGGGCGCTGTACTTTCCTTTATTGATGCCATGATATGGAGCGAATTGGGTGCCACTTTCCCTTTGGCAGGCGGCAGTTATAATTTTCTTAAAGAAGGTTTTGGCCCAAAGTGGGGCAAGCTGATGAGCTTTCTTTTTGTATGGCAAACCATGATACAGGCCCCGCTGGTTATTGCTTCTGCAGCCATTGGGTTTTCGCAATACCTTACCTACATCGTTAAGCTTGATGAGCTTGAAAGTAAAATGGTAAGTGGTGCGGTTGTGGTACTTATCGTTTTTTTATTGTACCGAAAAATTGAAGCCATTGGTAAAATAAGCGTGTTTTTGTGGATGGGGGTTTTGATTACGATGACATGCATTATTGGCGGCGGATTATATCATGGTAATTTTCTTGCACCTGTTGCTCATATCAACGACGGGATAACTTTATACAGTGCTTTTGCTGCTGCCCTTGGTTTTGCAAGTGTAAAAACTATGTACAGTTATCTTGGCTATTACAATGTTTGCCACCTTGGCGGCGAGATCATAAACCCAGAAAAAAATATTCCCAAAAGCATGTTTATTTCTGTTTTGGGTATTGCGGTTTTATATCTTTTAATGAATATTAGTGTAGCCTCCGTTTTGCCGCTTGATACAATTATCAAAAGCCCGTTCGTAGTAAGCGATTATGTGCAGCAACTGGCCGGGCCTATTGCCGCAACAGTAGCTACAGGGCTTGTTTTATGGGTGGCGTTCGCTTCTGTTTTTTCGGCTACCCTCGGTTACAGCCGCATACCTTATGCCGCTGCAAAAGATGGCGCTTTTTTTAAAATATTTGCTAAGCTGCACCCAAC
>JANXWM010000696.1 GCA_025351145.1 Chitinophagaceae bacterium | reverse complement strand
CCGATGGGTATTACAAACGGTACTTTACTAATGTTACACTAACCAGCGAAACAAGTGTTTGGGCCACGGGTACCTGCGATATTGGTAGCGGGAATATATGGAATGCTACCCTGGTTGCCGATTTTGCAAATGGATGGGACAATGGTACTGCCGTAATAAGTACGGTAAACCCAAACCCCGATGGTTGCACTTATTACACTGATTCTTTTACTTATTCTGGTACAGCAAAGGTTCATAAAAAAGGCAGCAATATGACCATTAATGCATTCGGCAACTGGGAAAGTTATTGCTATGGAAGCGTCCTGAATACAGGAAGCTGGGCTGGTAAAAGTCCTTGCTCTGCATCAGTAGCTGCAGCAACGGGCACCACACCTGCAAGGTCTCAAAAAAATATTCAGGCTAACCCTAAATTTGTAGTAAACATTATGCCAAACCCGGTAAATAATTATACTCAGTTAAAGTATACTGTTAACGTTTCGGGCAAAGTGAGTATCGTTGTTTATAATGCTATGCAACAGGTAGTAAAAGTATTGGTGAACGAAAATATGACTGCCGGTACCTACACAGTTTCATGGAATACACTTAGCAACAGCGGCTCTAAAGTTCCAAATGGTATTTATAAAGTTGTTGCTGTAGTTGGTAACGATCAATTCTCCAGCAATCTCCAGGTTGTTCGTTAAACCCCTGCATAAATTATTCTTATGTAATGCATAAGTTTAAAAAGAAAATGGCTGCCTTTAAAGGCAGCCATTTTCTTTTTAATTGCTCAACCAATAAAATACAAAAGCTAAACAAAATACGGAAACAGGTAATTATATAGCAGCATTTCAGCACTTTGCAGCTATTTATTCTACAGTACAAGAGTGCGACGCAAGTAAAGCTTCATAGATAGGTTTTTGCAGGGTCCACAATAATTATTTTATACAATCTTCACAGAACGTTTACACAGTAATACACGAACTTTATATCCACAATTGTGTATAATATTACTGCCATTATATCCCTTTTATTAAATTAAATTGTGAACAGATTAGTTAGTAAACACATTAGCGAAAACTTATTATTCACCTAAAAAGAAAAACCATTGACTGAGACAATCATTAACCTCGACTCTGTTAACCCAATCGACTTCTTTGGTGCAAACAACAGAAAGCTGGATCTGTTGAAAAAGAAATTTCCCCTGCTTAAAATCCTTTCACGCGGTACACAGATCAAACTAAGTGGTGCACCGGAACACATTGAACCTGCACGCGAAAAAATTGAACTAATTATCTCGTACATGGAGCGAAACGGCGATTTAAGTGCCAATTATTTTGAGCAGATTTTGGGGGGCGACGATGCAGAAACGATTGACAATTTTACCGAACGCAACCCCACAGATGTGCTCGTGTTTGGCCCCAACGGAAAATCTGTTCGTGCAAGAACTGCCAATCAAAAACGCATGGTTACAGCAAGTGACAAAAACGATATCGTGTTTGCTATTGGGCCTGCCGGTACAGGTAAAACTTACACAGCAGTAGCGCTTGCCGTTAGGGCTTTAAAGAACAAAATTGTAAAGAAAATTATTCTCACACGCCCTGCTGTTGAAGCCGGAGAAAACCTTGGCTTTTTGCCAGGCGATCTTAAAGAAAAAATTGATCCTTACCTGCGCCCACTTTACGATGCACTTGACGACATGATACCTGCAGACAAGCTTGGTTATTACATGAGTACACGCACCATTGAAATTGCGCCACTCGCTTATATGCGTGGCCGCACACTCGACAATGCATTTATTATTCTGGATGAAGCCCAGAACACAAACGATCTGCAGCTTAAAATGTTTTTAACGCGTATTGGCTCCAATGCAAAAGCCATTATCACCGGCGATCCTACGCAAATCGATCTTCCAAAAAACCAGCGTAGCGGTTTAGATAAGGCGATGCGCATCCTGCAAAACATTGACGGCATATCGCATATTGAACTGGACGAAGAAGATGTGGTACGCCATAAATTGGTAAAAGCAATTATCAGGGCATACGAGAAGGATAAAGAAAAAGAAAGCCCGCAATCGTATCACCAGCATTAAAAAATTTCAACACCATTTAAAAGAGGCAGTTAACGCTGCCTTTTTTTATGCAATAAAATGAATACAATTATTTTTTAGCCGGGCTAAAGATGCTTTGGGCATCGCCTCTTGCGTCGCACACTTGTACAGAGAATATTATTGAGGTTTCAACAGCCCGCATCTTTCTTTACTGCAATTGCTTAACGAGTATTAATTTTGACTACAATCTTTCCTCACAATATGAAATATGCTTTCATCATTTTCTGCAGTATTATTTTTTCCAGCTGCAGCAACGAAAAATCCTATCCCAAAGCAGAGAACGCACTCGATGCAGGAAGGGAATTTATTGATGGCTGTTTAAAAGGCGATTTTACAAAGGCAGCATTTTATATGACAGATGATCCGCGTAACAAAGATCTGCTTGCCACACAGCAAAAGAATTACAGTGCTAAAAGTAAACCTGAGCAACAGGAATATTTCAATGCCTCAATCATCATCATTGAAGATGCCGTTGTAAATGATTCAACACATATTATCAACTATCACAACTCTTACGACAAAACCGGGAGAAAAGTAAAAGTTGTACTTCACAATGATTTGTGGCAGGTAGATTTTAAATACACATTCGACGGTAACCTTTAAAAAAAAATTATCAATCAACCAATGGATAATTCTTTTAAATCACTACTAATTGTTTTTGCAGGCAGCGGCATTGGTGGCGTTGCCAGGTTTGGTATGCAAACATGGGTATCAAAAATATATCCTTTTACTTTTCCATTGGGAACATTTATTGTAAACATTTTTGGGTGTTTTCTCATTGGCTTGTTTTACGCGCTCAGCGAAAAAGGAAATGTACTTACACCAGACTGGAGGCTGGCATTAACCACAGGATTGTGCGGTGGCTTTACCACATTTTCTACTTTTGGTTACGAAAATATGAACCTGCTTAGAACAGGCGATTACCTTTACTTTGGTTTATATGCAGCGGGCAGTGTATTGTTGGGAATTACAGCCGTATATATTGGCGTATTTACTATTAAACAATTCTAAATAACATACCATGCAACTCACAGGACAGGCAATACTGCTGCGCATTTTTACCGGTGAGGCAGACAGGTTAAATTATAAACCCCTTTACGAAAAATAGTAAAGGCAGCCCGTGATAATAAAATAGCAGGCGCAACTGTATTAAGGGGCATTATGTCTTATGGCGCCAATACTGTTATACATACTGCACACTTTATAGAAGTTTCACAAGACCTTCCGGTAGTGATTGAAATTATTGATACAGAAGAAAAAATTAATACATTCATCCCCGTAATAAACGATATTTTTGAAAGAAGCGGTAAAGGCGGATTAGTTACCACCGAAAAAGTAAATGTGATCTTTTATAAATCAAACAAGCAATAAAAAACACAAACAATATTAACCACAAAAAACTAAAATCATGATGACGGTATTACATCCATGGCATGGTATAAGTTATGGCGATCAATCGCCCAGAGTAGTAAATGCAGTAATCGAAATTCCACAGGGATCAAGAATTAAATACGAAATAGATAAGCCAAGCGGCCTGCTTAAGCTGGACAGGGTAATCTATTCCTCATTTCATTATCCGGCTAATTATGGTTTTATACCGCAAACTTACGGTGATGATAAAGATCCATTGGATATCCTTGTTCTCTCGGGCCAAAGCATACAACCCCTTTGCATAGTTGAAGCTAAGGTAATTGGTGTAATGGAAATGATAGATGGCGGTGATGCCGATGATAAAATTATTGCAGTGGCCGCACACGATCAGTCCATTAATTACATCAACAATATTGAAGAGCTGCCCAAACATTTCTTTAGTGAGCTAAGGCATTTTTTCGAGGAATATAAACACCTTGAAAACAAGACTGTAAAGGTTGAAGAATTTGGCGATAAAGCCCATGCGCTTCAAATTATTGAGAATGCAGTTAAGCTTTACAGAGAAACTTTTAAATAGTCTGCTGCGCAGCCTTTATTAAAGAAAAGAGCATGCGGGTTTTTAATTGAAGCCTCAGTAATAAACAACTGTTTTCTAATAAATAAACCGTGCCCGTATTATATTGAACATTATTTTTGCACAAATCATTTTACATGGAAGCCAAAAAATCATTAGCTAAGTACTGGATATATTTTTTTATATGGCTGGCAATTATGATAGTGATGATCGTTTTTGCAAGGCAGTTTTTCTGGCTGGCTTTGCCAGGAGTAGTTACTTATTTTTCTCTTGGAATGGATATTATTTAAGCAGCATTTTTAACGGGCTGTTTAAAAAAATTAATCCAATTTTGAGCCGAGACTGCATACCATTTTTCGGCTTTACTTGCGTCGCACTCTTGTACTTTTGGTAATTCTATTCAGCAGAAATACAACTGGTAATTTAAATTATATTCTAATAATAAAAGGGCCGGAAGCTAAAGCTTGGGGCCCTTTTATTATTGGCCCTTCAGTTGGTTTTCTATTCGCATTTTGAATAAAGAACCTGCTGCAAATTTGCCCAATAAAGATATGAATGTACAAGAGTGCGACGCAAGGAACGCTAAATTCATAACCTTCTGCCCGGCTAAAAAATTTTCTTAATTGTATTGCATTTTGTGAACAAAAAGGCCGCCACAAAAAATGGGGCGGCCTTTTGAAAAGTAATATGCAAAGGCTTATTGGGGAGTAACTTTAAACTTATTGGTAACAAAATTGGCTTCCACTTTATATGTTCCGCTGGCGGCCGGGGCAGGGAAATTTGAAGACAGGTCGTATCCAAAATCGCCTCCATCGCCAAGGCCCGGTATTGAATTATCGCTCACTGCAAACTTATGATCCCAGCTTCCGTTTACGGGCAGCATCAAATATTGGGCACCGCCATTTAAAGGCAATGTTATTTGAAAAACGGAAGAATTTATACGGGTAAACTGCTGATTGGCGGGAACAGGGTTGTTCCATCCGCCGGGCGTAGCATCGCCCACCATAAATAAATCAGCAGGCAATGAACCTGAATACGGTGTAACAGTAAACTTACCTCTCTGAAAATCTAAGATTACTTTATACTGGCCTGAAGTGGCGGGGCCAGGAAAATTATCATTTAAACCAAACCCAAAGTCGCCACCATCACTAAGGCCGCCAATTGTTTTATCAGCAACAGAATATTTTGTATCCCAACTGCCATTTACAGGAAGGATCAAATACTCATTTCCACCTACGAGGTTGAATACGCCACCATAGGTTGTTTCATCGATTTGGGTAAGTTCCTGTGAAGGAACCGGCACAGGGTTGTTCCATCCGCCACCTGTAGCGCTGCCTACAATAAACAGCTTACCAGATACCGGCAAAGCTATTTTAGGAGGGATTTTATAAGGGGTCATTTTTAAAGTGATCGTGTTTGATGCATATTGCTCGTTGTTATTACCGTAAGATGAAACGACTCTTACATCTACATCGTAAGCAACACCAAACGAAAAACCAAAGCCAAGTAAAATATCATTGATCTCTTTGCCCGTAAAAGAGGTACCCAATTCAGCTATCAGCGTGCGGCTTACAGCGTTGGAAAAATTTCTTCCGGCCGAATCAATTTGTACAATAAATTTTACAGTGTTTTCATCTGTAGAATACTTTGGGGAAGTCCATAAAAATGACACCACATTATTAGATGAATCAGACGGGCTTGCAGCAATTTCTGTAACTGTGCTGCTTATAACCGGTGCATTACCATTTTTATAATATGGAAGGTCTTTTACTTTATCGCAGCCCGCAAAAACAAATGCAAGGCCGATTGCGATGAAGAAAAATTTTGATATATGTTTCATAATAAGTTTTTATTAGTAAGCTTATAATTTGGTTACAGTATATTTTCCTCTTTGAAAATCTACAGAAATTTTATAATTGCCGCCTGCTGCCGGGCCGGGGAAATTATCACTTGAATCGTACCCGAAATCTCCTCCATCGGCGCTTTGATCAGCAGTTTTTTTACATGCGAACTTGTGGCTCCAATCGCCATTTTTTGGGAGGAATAAATATTGCTTTCCACCAACGAGGTTTACAGTTATTTCGTATAGTGTTTCAGAAATTTTAGTGAACTGCTGCTCAGGTACAGGCACTGGATTATTCCAGCCACCGGAAGTGGCATCACCAACAAGGAAAAGGTCGCCTGTAGCAGGAGGGTTTACTTTAGGTGGAATGGCGTAAGGTGTAGCTGTAATGGCCAACACATTTGAAATTAAAGAGGCAGCTCCATTTGTACCTAAACTTGATATTACCCTTATTTCAAGGTTGGCCTCAACCCCGGGAGGTAAAACAAGTTGATTGAGCAAATAATCGTTGAATGTTGCTACCGGAAAAGATATGCTTAAGTCCTTACTTACAGAAACTGTTTGCTTTTGGGGATTGGTAAAATTATTACCTGCAATATCTATTTCAACTTTATAAGAAACATCCTGGGAACTTGCACCTGTAGTAAACTGATAGTTGGGATTTGTCCAGGTAAGCTTTAGCGCTTCTTTAGCTGCATCGGCAAACGATAAACTCAAATCGCTTGTTGAAGCTGTTAGTGTTGGCGGATACCTGGTTTCTAAATAGTCTTTAACCTGATCCTTTTTACAGGATGATATTACCACCATAAAGAAAGATGACAAGAGCATCAATTTTAATATATTTTTCATACTTGAAAATTTTGTCTTTATAAAAATTAATATCCGGTATTCTGGGTTAAGTTCGTATTGGCTGAAAGGTTTGTAGAGGGAATGGGGAAAATATTGTATTTGCCATCTACTCCGGTACCTGAAGATACACCACCTTTCCACGGCCATAAATATGTGGTGGATGTTAGTAATCCATAACGTATTAAATCTGTACGGCGATGTCCCTCCCAATAAAGTTCTCTACCCCTTTCGTCCAGGATGGTTTGTAATGAAAGATCAGCTGAAGTGAGCTTACCAATATCCCCGGTACCATAACTCTCGCCATAAGCCCTGAACCTGATTTTATTAAGATACCCCAATGCGGTGGCATCATCACCACCGCCGCCGCGCAAATGCGCTTCAGCATAAATCAAATACATTTCTGACAAACGAAAAACCGGAAAATCAACATCAGAAAAATTGTCCTGCACATCAGAAGTTGGTGCACCATCAGAACGTATGTTCACATATTTGTTTACATGTAAACCATTATTAAAATCACTGATATCATTTATTGTTAACTGGCTGGAAGCTGTGCCATACTTGGAGGTAGTGAATAAAGCCCTTTGATCAGATGAGCCCGACAAATCTGAAAATAAATTGGCTAGGGCCTGGGTAGACCTGTAACCATACCAACCACCACCAACACCAAACTCATTGTGATCATCCCCCGCAGCAGAATGAACAAAAAAGGTCGTATTTCCATAAGATTGAGTATTGAGTCCATCACAGTTAATAGCAAAAATAAATTCATCCTTTCTTTTATCATTATCTGCCATAAATAATTTACTGTAGCCAGGCTGTAACTGATACCCGGCATCAATAACTTTTTGAGCGTAGG
>JANXWM010000678.1 GCA_025351145.1 Chitinophagaceae bacterium | reverse complement strand
ACGCCACTAAAGCCAAGCAAACTTACTCCTGCAGAAAAAGCAATAAGAAATAATTTTATAACCATACTTAAAAGCGCAAAAAATTAGGGTTAAGAATTTTATTTATCAGCCCCCTTGTAAGTCAGTTACAAGGGGGCTGTTTTTATTAAACGGCGTATATTACACAGTTTAATTTCTATTAGCCAGGCAAAGAAAAGTTCTTTGGGCATCGTCCCTTCCCGCCGTGGCGGGACTCTTGTACATTTAGATCATATATCATCTTTTACCAAAGCGTAGAATGGAAGCGGTTATATCTGTAACCCAAAACTAAATTCCGTTTCCCATTGGCGGCACGCCAGCGGAAGCTCTCTGTGGACACCAACAGCATCAGTGGAGACATCAACAGGAGGAAAATATTTATCACAATTATATTAACGGTAAAGGAGGGCTAGAGAATTGAGTTAATTTGCTTTCTTAATCAGGTAAATTATGTATGCACTAGAAAACAAAAAACAAGTTAAGAATAAAGCAATGTTTATTACTACTGCCATTTTTTTACTGGCATCGGTGGTTTGTATTACAATAAATTATTCTGTCAGCCGGTCAATAAACTGGTCTTTATTTCCTGTTGGTGCATTGGTTGTTATATGGGCAACTATTACTCCCCTGTTAATAATGAAAAAAAATAAAACGTTGGGGTTATATACAGGATTATCACTTACGCTTATACCTTTCCTTTTTTTAATTCAGAAACTGGTTACGGCAAAAGGGTGGGTTATGCCTTTGGCATTACCGGTAGCCGGGTTATCTTTAATCGCATTTGGTGCTTCCCTGGTTGCCTTTGCGCATTTTAAATCAAACAAATTTTACCCGGCTGCCTTAACAGTATTTTTATTTGGAGTTATTGTAAATTTTGGTGTAGGCGTTATAGTCAGTAACTTTTTAAATAACAATAATGCCAATGATATAAGCAGGGTTTCAACTATGTCGGGATCAATTATTTTATCAATAATATTGGTTATTGCCGGGTATATTAAAGGGCATAAAGTAAAGCCTGCCAGGGCATAGGCGTTTTATCTTTTGAAATAAGTAAACGCGTACCTCAGTGCCCTTGTTGGTCGCCTGACCTATAAGATCACCCTGTTCAATTATGCCATGTTATAAACAAGAAAGAAAAAATTATCACCCTTCGGAAGATCTGGAACAAAGGGGAACGAACGTGGAATACCATGCTCACCTGCAGTTAGCCCGCCGTTCATGTAATTCCACTTGGGCAGCGCCCATACAGTAATTATCTTCATCTTATGTTTACATTCATTGCCTGGATCATCCTCTTTATACTTTGCTGGCCCCTGGCTATTTTAGCGTTGGTTCTGTATCCTGTTTTTTGGATACTCACACTCCCATTCAGAATACTCGGTATTGCAGTAGATGGCGTTTTAGGGTTACTAAAAGGCATCATAATGCTGCCCGGCAGAATGCTGCATCGGTAACATCCGGAAAAAAGATTAATTATCGCTTCGCAGTACGCAGTGTACCATCAGCTGCATATAAAGCTATTTAGAAGCCATTACGACAGAAGAAATTAAAATTCTTGTAAAACTTCCCATGGTCTTCCTTCCCTTTGCTCAATAAGGCTTATACTTTTAAATCTTAGTGTTGTCGGCAAATTTATTTTTTTAATCTGGCTAAAAATATTGTCAGTGCAGGTTGAATTTCTGGGGTGCATTAAAGTAATATTACTTACCAGATATGAATTCTCTTCTCTTCGGGTAAATACATTTTATCGCCGGGCTGCACATTGAATGCCTCATAAAAATGTGGAGAGTTCATCAACGGTCCATTTACGCGCCACATTGGAAGCGAGTGCGGATTATTATTCACCCACAAGCGCATAAATTCATCTTTCATTTTTACGCGCCAAATTTTTGCAACAGAAATAAAGAAACGCTGATCCGGTGTAAAGCCACCAACCTTTGTTGTGTACTGACCTTCTTTCGTCATTTTAAAAGCATCATACGCAACAGCAACGCCACTTATATCTGCAGTATTTTCGCCGACCGTCATTGCACCTTTAATATGCACAGTATCTAAAACAGTAAATGTGTTATACAGATCAATTACCTCTTGAGTTTTAGCTTTGAACTTTGCATAATCATCTTTCGTCCACCAGTTTTCTACATTGCCATTTTTATCAAACTGTGCGCCCTGGTCATCAAAAGTATGCGTCATCTCATGACCGATTACCATACCAATACCGCCATAGTTAAGCGCATCATCAGCACTGTTATCAAAATAAGGCGGTTGTAAAATTGCTGCAGGAAAAACAATTTCATTGGCTGAAGGATTGTTATAAGCAGTAACAGTTGAAGGCGTGGTAAACCATTCTGTTTTATCAACAGGCTTATTCAATTTTGCCAGTTGAAATTGATAATTGTTAGCGGAAGTTGATACCACATTCTCAAAGTATTTATCTTTTGCAATAATTACATTGCTGTAGTCTCTCCACTTTTCAGGATAACCGATCTTTTTTGTAATTGCAAATAGTTTCTCTTTCGCTTTTTGTTTTGTGCTATCGCTCATCCAATCCAGCTTATCTACTCTTGCAGCAAATGCTTTTTGTAAATTATTTACCAGGTCAAGCATGCGCTTCTTTGCATCTTCTGTAAAATATTTTTTCACATACAATTGCCCAAGCGCTTCACCCAATGATTGATCAACTGCACTTGCTATTTTCTCGCCCTGTGATTTTTGCACAGCTTGCCCCGATATTACTTTATTAAACTCAAATGAAGCATCAACAAAAGGTTTGCTTAACACGTCTGCATAGTTATTAATAGAATAAGCTTTCAAATAAATTTTCCAGTCACTGATAGAAATAGATTTTAAAACCGAATTTAGTTTATCGTAGTACGCAGGTTGCGATACATCGATAGAATCTGTCTTTGCGCCCAGGTCATTCAATACATTCTGCCAGCCGATATTTGGTTGTCGCTTTACAAGGTCTGCAACAGACATTTTATTATAGTTCGCATTTACATCACGTAATTCAATATTCGTTTTGTGTGATGAGGCAAGTTGTTTGTCGATGTTGTAAACAACCTCTGCATCTTTTTTTGCAGTAGCAGCATCGCTGCCTGTAAGTTCAAATAGCTTAGCAAGGTATACTTTGTAAGCTTGCTGAATAGCAGTACTCGATGGGTCTGTTTCAAAATAGTAGTCTCTCTCTGGCAAACCAATACCTGATTGAGAAATATGTGCAATATTCAGGCTGCTGTTTTTATTATCAGGTCCTACACCAAAAGCTAAAATGGAAGTATTGTATGCCTTTGCTTCACCCGCAACAAACTTCATTAAAGAAGCCACATCGCTGATGCCGTCAATGCTTGCCAGCAAAGGTTTTACAGGATCATAACCACGCTTGTTGATAGTAGTTGTATCCATGCCTGAAGCATAAAAGTCGCCGAGTTGTTGTTCAATGCTTCCTGCAGTATTGTTAGCTTTCGAAACACTATCCAATATACCCTGTAAACGTAAGCGCTGCGGGTAATTCATAAACATATATGCACCCACGCCTGCCTGCGAAGGAGGTATTTGAGCCGAGTCATACCATTTATGGTTTACATACATAAAGAAATTATCGCCGGGTTTAAGGGAAGAATCTATTCCCTGAATATCAGCAACAGTCGCTTCCGGGGCGTTTTTGCATGCCGCTAAGGAGAGCAATGCAATAAAAAAGAACAATGATCTTTTCATAAACAGGAGTTTCTTGTGCAAGAGTATTGAAATAAATTTTTGTCTTTGCCGAAGTTAGTTGTTTCTGCCGTTTATTCTTTTTATTGTAGCAGGCTTATCCAATACTATTTAGCTTTCGTTGTGTCACTCACTTGTACGGTTGGATTATTTATGCAACTTTTACCCAAGCGAATAAATTGATTACAGGAGTTTAATTTCGTTTGCCGTTGGCGGGGACGCCGCCGGAAGTGCAACGCGGACACCAACAACAGCAGAAAAAGGCTAGCTGAGTAATACAGACACCAACAAACGCAATAACACACATTTATTTAGCCCATTGTAAAATAAGTCTTTCCAAAATATCTGATTTATTCAACTTTTGTTTTATTGAGTTGTGTAAAAACCTTTTTTGATCAGCGGGTAAAGATTTTGTAGCAATTATATAAGCTCGTTTAGTCCAATCACTAAACCTTGCTTGTTCTTCTTTTAGCTGATATATCCAACCTGCGGAATTATAGTGAATACTAGCTAGTAAAATTTTTCGACGAATATCTTCGTTAGAATTTTTAAATAATTTTATTAGTCCATTCACATGATTAAGATTTTTATTATAGACAAATAAGTTCAATAAAGAGATTTGATAGAAGGGGTTTGCCTTAATTATTTCATCTTCTAACATTTCTAGGATTTGTTCTCCTATTACTTTCCAATCTGAAGTATAATTAGACGCACAAGAATTGATGTAAAGGCACACATCATTTAAAGCGGGTATTATATCTTCAAAGTTCTCTATCGAATAATCAATGGCATGTGGAATTCCTATTTGAGAAAGCCTTCTATATAGCCATCTAAGCTTTTCATAGTTTTTTTTCTTAATATAATCGTTTAAAAGACGCACTATATTTTCTTCTGAAAGTTTTTTTAAATCATCCTCGTCAATAGTATCAAGATTTATTTTTAAATAAGGATCACTTCCTGTGTAAGATCTAATAATTTCAATGATTTCTATTTCTGATTCATATACGGGTTGCTCAATAAGCATTTTGTGAGTTAATTCTAAAAATTCTTCATCAGAATATATTTTTGTTTTTTGCCTTTGCAATACCATTCTTTGTTCTTTATCTAAAATTTCAGCTAACTGTTGTACACGAATTCTTGCCTCTTTCTCATTCTTGCAAAAAAATACAATATCATCGACATAGCGCTTAAAAGGGATTCCCTGTAAAATCAAACTTTCATCAATAGGGATTAAGCTCATCTCTGCAAGAATATGGGAACTATGTGGGCCAATCGGAATACCTCTTGAGCTATTTTCATTAAGATTTAGCAATAGAGACTTTAGGGAATTTTTTACTGCGTTTGGAATTCCACAAGAAATGAGTTGATTTTCTATTGTATGCAAATAAATTTGGTTATAGAAGTCAGATATATCGCAAGTAACAACAAATGGATAGTGACTTTTTAATGAATAATCCATGTAAGGTTCGTCATCGTCATCTTCTTGCACTCTTCTGGCAACAGAGATTTCTTCTTGGCAATCCTTCCAGAATTTATTCCATGCATTCTTGTTAGAGTATAAGGAGCCATTTCTTAATGGCGCAAAGCGGTAACTAAATACTATATCCGAGCTAGCTCTTTTCTGTTCAATCAGATGTCCAAATTGATAGATAATTGCTGCCAGAACAATGCTGTCTATAGGATGAAGTTGAGTGGCGTTTCTATACGCAATATCATCTTTTGGAATTAGAAAGCGTCTTGCAACATGCCATGCATAATTTGTCAAATCGATTTCGACCAATTCCTTTATAAGTTCTGTCTTCAAATCATTGATTATTGTCAATTCAAACGGCCGAGGAAAAAGATCTGTATCACTTTCTTTAAATAAATGGTCAATCGCCCATTTATATGAGACTTCGTTTAATTTCATAATATAAGATACGTTGTTGCTAAGGTTAAATATAATGATAAGTACACACTAACACAAGGTTATTCGCTAACTCAAATGGCTATGCACAATATGTTTTAGCGAAATAAGAGGATTCGTCGTGCTGCATTATATGCGGCGAGCGCCACAAAAGCCTGCACACCAAAGCTGTCTGACACTCCTGAGAGCCTCATTATTTGGATACTCCGGCACCGCCACAAGTATGCAGAGCTGATTTACTGTGTGGGCATACTTGTGCCAGTGAACGGCTTCCTAATTTTTATTCTTTTTTATTTCCTCTAACTTCTTTGTTAATTCACGCAGCATATTAACTTCAGTTAAACTTTTTAGACCTGGTTTGTTTTTAAGCTCTTCGATCTTCTCAAATGTTTTCAAATAAGCTGCGCCAAATTCTTCTTTCATTTCCATTTTTTGTGCTTGTTTTTTACCTATCTCTAATTGGTCATATTTGTTTATCAAACTAGATAAAATAGCTTTTTCAATATCGATGATTGTTCCGCTTGCTGCCTTTAAATTGAGTTCCTGAATTTGTTGATTCAATACAATTTGTTCTTGTTGAATTTTTTGTGATTCCAGCATAGTACTACGGTTATAAGTTCTATAGAAAATATTTCAAAAATTAATTATTGAAATTAGTTAAACATTAAAATATCACTGTTTGCATTCTCCTAACTTTTACAAAATTAATGCTGAAATTATTTGGAATTTCAGATAGTACCTTGCGCTAGCTTCTTATTTCCCCCCCTTGCATTCTTAGAGTAATGAAAGCACTGTGGAAATTTTTTACTATTTCCGCTCTTTATTCATATGTGCGATGAAAGGTGCCGCATTTTTTGAAAACTCTTTTATAAATTCTCCTAGTATTTCTTCTGTTATAATTGTGCCTTCAGGATATTTACCCAAAGTGTTATCAACAGATTCTCTAACTATTTCCTTGCTAGTAGTATTAGTATGAATCTTATCAGCTATGTAAAATACTCTTGCAATTTTTTTCCGAATAATCTCGATGAATTGTTCATTAAGTAATGTTTTGTCTCCTTTTAAAAAGCCATCGTAATCAAGGTCAAATATTTTATTGATTTTCTTGTTTTTTAAAACATCATATGAATAAATAAATTTAAAATCTTTTCCTTCGTAATTTTTATTCAGATTCACAATAAAAGCATAAGAGCTAAATAATTCTATATAACAGAACAGAAGTTTTTTTTCAGAATTCCCTTTGATTAGAATATTGTGCGATACTTCATCTTCTAAATTAAAATTATAGTCTTCAAAATAGTAA
>JANXWM010000673.1 GCA_025351145.1 Chitinophagaceae bacterium | reverse complement strand
AACGGAACATTCATTCCTGAAAAGATACCGGCATTTGAACAGGATAAAGCATGCGAAGATGCAGATATAACAGTGTTCGATGCCAATGCTGATGGTTACCCGGATATATATTTTGCAAGTGGCGGCTATAATAATTTTAGTGAATCTGATGCCTTGCTCCAGGACCGCCTTTATCTAAATGATGGCAAGAATAATTACATTAAGAGTAATGGACTTCCGGATATGAAAGTGAGCAAATCCTGTGTACGGATCAACGATATTAATGGTGATGGTTCACCGGATATTTTTGTTGGTGGGAGAGTTGTTCCTGGCCGTTATCCCGAAACCCCCAAAAGCTTTATTTTGATCAACGATGGCAAAGGGAATTTCTCAGATCAAACTGCAAAAATTTGTCCCGAGCTTTCTAAATTAGGAATGATAACCGATGCATCCTGGGTTGATCTGGATGGCGATAAAAAAAATGAACTCGTAATAGCTGGTGAATGGATGCCGGTAACAGTTTTTCAAATTGAAAAAGATAAACTTGTAAATGCTACAAGTAAATTCTTTGACAAGCCTTATTATGGCTGGTGGAATAAAATTGCTGTGGGTGATTTTAATGCTGATGGCCGCCCAGATCTTATCATCGGAAACATGGGATTGAACACACAATTTAAAGCTTCGGAGAAAGAGCCATTAGAAATGTATTACAAGGATTTTGATAAGAACGGTTCCGTAGATCCCATCTTTAGTTTTTATATTCAGCATAAACGTTATCCCTACATCACCCGTGATGAATTAGTAAGTCAACTGCCCATAACCCGCAAACGTTTTGCAAACTTTGAAAGTTATGCAGACATAACGATGGATGATCTTTTTCAAAACGATGAATTGAAAGACGCCAGCCATCTCCATGCAGATTACATGAATACAGCATGTTTTATAAGCAGCCCCGGTGGAAAATTTAAATTGACTGAGTTACCCAAAGAAGCTCAATACTCACCTGTGTATACAATCGACACCATGGATTTTAACGGCGATGGAAAAACCGACCTGCTGCTTTGCGGCAACAATAGCCATACTAAAATAAGACTTGGTAAATTTGATGCCAGCTACGGTGTTTTGCTTGCCGGAGATGGCAAAGGTAATTTCAGTTATGTCAAACAAAACGAATCGGGTTTCAATATTTGGGGAGATGTAAGAAGCTCCATACAAATCAACGATAAAATTTATTTTGGTATTAATAGCAAGCCTTTAACTGTTTACTCCCTGTCGAAACAAAAGAAATGAATCACGTAAAATTTTTAATAAAAAAAATTCATTTAGATACCAGCGATAATTTTTCATGGCATCTTCGTTGCGTCGCAATCACTTCATCAACTGTACAAATGGCATCTGCAGGTTCATATTCAAACATGCAAAGAATATTCAAACAGCTTTCTGTTTGCATGTTGTTTTTTTCTTTTTTTCTTTCATCATGTACACCCGAAAAACAAAAACCACCCCAGGATTACGAAGTAGCAACTGCATGGGCAAACATGACAACTTATATTACCAAAAACACGCCTTCCAATTCACCAACTTTCGCATCCCGCTGTTTTGGGTATATCGGTTTAACCATGTACGAATCTGTTGTAAACGGTTATCCTCAATATCAATCAGTAGCTCCACAACTCAATGGATTAGGCAGCTTGCCAATGCCAGAGAAAGGTGTTACCTATAATTGGCAGCTTGTTTTAAACGCAGGCCAGGCAGAAATTCTCCGCAATATTTACATTCAAACATCCGATCAAAACAAAACTAAGATTGATTCTCTTGAGCTATATTATTCAACCATTATTCGTAAAATAATTTCAAATGATTCTATTACAGACAGGTCAATTCTTTACGGTAAAAAAATAGCGCAATCCATTTTTGAATGGTCAAAAACCGATGGTGGCCATCGTGGTTACTTACACAACTTCGATAAGAAAGAAGTATTCCCCAACAAGCCCGGAAGCTGGCAGCCGCCGCTGTATGCACAGTCTTTCAGCCATTTCCCGCTCCATCCGCATTGGGGCAGTAACAGAACTTTTTTGGCTGCTGATTCCGCCATTCCTGCTCCGGCATTTATTCCTTTCGATACAGCTAAAAACTCTGCGTATTACAACCAGTTTCTGCAGGTGTATAATAAAAATAAGGCATTAACGCAGGACGAAAAAGAAGCTGCCATCTGGTGGGCAGATGATCCTGATGTAACCTTTACTCCGCCCGGTCATTCTTATTATCTCGCCACCATTGCCATCAAAAAAACGCAACCCGATTTAATAAAATGTGCCGAGACTTATGCCCGTGTTGGCATGGCTGTGGCCGATGCTTTTCGCAATTGCTGGAAGTGGAAATACCAGTTTTTTACAGAGCGTGCAAACACGTTTATACCGCAGCACATTGATCAGCGGTGGGAGTCGTTCTGGCCCGATCCGCCGTTCCCTGCATTCCCTTCCGGGCATGCAATTCAGGCTTCTGC